>JAFGIF010000251.1 GCA_016929755.1 Deltaproteobacteria bacterium
CTTTACAGCCCCCTTTTCAATCCTGATCAGCCCGACCATGCGCTGCAATCTGAGCTGCAGGGGTTGTTATGCCGAAGACTATAAAAAAGATTCCGATCTGAGTTTTGAGGATATCGATAATATCATCACCCAGGGGAAAGAACTGGGCACGCATCTGTATACTATCCTGGGCGGTGAACCCTTTGTCAGGTTCAATGACCTCTACCGCTTGGCTTCAAAACATTCCGATTGTCTCTTCCATGTATTTACCAATGGCACATTGATCACTGAAAAAGTGGCTGATCAGATTGCTGAATTAAAAAATCTGATTGTCGTGTTCAGCGTGAATGGTGATAAGCAGGAAGTTGATTTCATGCGCGGCAAAGGTGTTTATGAAAGGGTTATCAACTCCATCGAGCTTTTAAACCAGCGTAACCTCATGTTTGGAATGTCGCTCGTTCTCACTTCAAGAAATTACGATTTGATGACCAGCGAAGCATTTTACAAGACCTGGGAAAACCAGGGGGTAATGTTTGCCTGGAATTTCCTCTTTATGCCGGTAGCCAAGAACCCGGATCTCTCTCTCATGCCTTCTGCCGAGCAGAGGGTAACTTATGGTGAATTTATCAAGGCATACAGGGAAGCACATCCGCTCTTTATCATGGACTTCTGGGCCGATGCGCCTGCAGTCCATGGCTGTATTGCCGGAGGGAGAAGATATCTCCATATCAATCACAAAGGGGATGTGGAACCATGCATTTTCGCCCACTTCGCCACGCATAACATCAAGCAGCACAGCCTGCTAGAAGCGCTCAAATCTCCGTTCTTCACGGCGATCAGACAGCATCAGCCTCATACTGACAATCTGTTGCGACCGTGCATGATTATCGATAACCCCCAGATTCTCAGGGATGTCTGTAAGAGGCACAATGCCCAGCCAACCGCCGAGGAAGCGCGAGATCTGATTGAGAACCCCAAAATCATCGCCCATCTGGATGCATACGCAAAAGAGGTAGCTTCTGTGGTTGATGCTGTATGGAAGGAAAAATACCAGAAAAATATCAATGACATGCTTGAGCGGAAACGTTCGTACCCGGAAGGCGCCGACCGCCTTTCATTCCGCATGGATAAAACAGTTTTCATGCAGGATCTCGAGCGTTACGAACAGCAGGACTCCACCCTTGCCAGAAACATCCTGATCGAGGCCGATGATGCCTATGAACAATATGAACGCAACCGGGACATCCATTCGAAACTGGAAGAAGCTCAAAAACAAACAAAAAAAGATATACAGGAAATGCCTTTTTTTGAAGATAGCCCCAGGGCCACAACCATCTGATTATTTGCAAGGGAGACTTTAGCAATGAAAGAATATAACACCGCTCTTGTATTAGGTGGGGGTGGAGTACGGTGCATGGCCCACCTTGGAGTATTCAGGGCACTACACGAGAATGGCATCGAGCCCGATCTGATAGTCGGTTGCAGTGTCGGGTCTGTTCTCGGTGCGGTGTATGCCTATATTAAAGACCCCAATTATGTAGACCTCTTTGCCAATAAATTCTCGAATAACAAAATGCTTGGCAGGATGGAACAATCCATAAAGCACAACAGGGGTAATCTTCTCACAAAAACCATTTCTTTCATGACCTTCACCTTCGGCTTCCTTAATTCCCTGTGGCGCATGGGTATCCTCTCGGAAGAGCTGGTAAAAAAAGCCTATACCAACATCCTGGGAGATGGAGTTCTCAATTCGAACAAATTTATGATCGAAGATACAGCAATCCCTTTTGCCGCGCTGACCACAGACTATAACACTGCCGAGGCAGTCGCAGTGACCAGGGGTGAACTGCCAACATTCCTGTATGCTTCCTGTGCATTCCCGGGACTGTGCAAACCGGTCATGCATAATGGCAGGGTACTCATGGACGGCGGCATCATCAGTGTCGTCCCGGTTATGGCCGCGCATCTTTTAGGTGCCAAGAAGATAATCGCTGTTGATACGGAACCGAAGGTACACAAGCGACGCTGCAACAACGCTATTCAGGCCATAGATCATGCCGCCAACATTCGGGGACACCGGCTGAACATCGTGGAAAAAAACCTCGCCGATATCACCATTTCTCCCAACATCAACGGCTTCAAATTTTACGAATTCAGCAAGATGAACGAGTGCAGGCAAGCCGGTTATCAGGAAACCATCAAGGCCATCGATACTATTAAGTCCCTGGCCGACTGCACCAAGGAAGACAGGGAGAAATACCTGCAGCGCTTGGCTATGGAAGCCAACTATCCGTTTGCTGTAATCTAGGCACATTTTTGAATAAGGCCTGGCTGGCAGGCCTTATTCATCTATAAAAACAAAGCACTGACAGATCCATCTGCAAATATCTGTTTGATGGCCTCTCCTAGAAGAGGAGCCACACTAAGCACACGAATTTTTTTGCAACCCTTGGCATTTTCCCTAAGCGGGATGGTATCGGTTACAATTACCTCTTGGAGTGAGGAGGCATTAATACGATCGATTGCCGGACCTGATAGTACAGCATGCGTACAACAAGCCGATACCATTTTCGCTCCCGCCTTAATTAATGCTTCGGCACCCTTGGTGAGTGTGCCGGCAGTGTCAACCATATCATCTACGATGAGACATTCTTTGCCTTGTACATCTCCAATTATATGCATTACATCGGATTGATTGGCTACTTTCCGTCTCTTGTCGATAATTGCAAGGTCTGCTTCGAGCGGCTTGGCATACGCACGGGCCCGTTCAACACCCCCCGCATCCGGAGAGACTATTACGATTTTGTCGATAAACCGCTTCTTTAAATATTCCAGCATGACAGGCTTGGCATACAGATTATCGACCGGAATATCGAAGAAACCCTGAATCTGACCGGCATGCAGGTCCATGGTAAGTATACGGTCTGCACCTGATACTGTCAGCAGGTTTGCAACGAGTTTTGCCGTAATCGGTGTCCGGGGTGATGCTTTCCTGTCCTGCCGGGCATATCCGAAGTAGGGCATCACAGCGGTGATACGTTTGGCAGATGCCCTTCGCATTGCATCCATCATAATCAAAAGTTCCATGAGATTTTCATTCGTCGGGGGACAGGTGGACTGCACAATGTATATATCTTTACCACGGATACTCTCGTAAATATCGACTGATGTTTCCCCGTCTGAAAACCGCCCGACATCACCATTGCCAAGGCTTATTCCCAGAATATCACAAATACTTTCACTTAAACCACGATTGGAATTGCCGGTAAAAACACAGATGCTTGAATCCATACCAAATAATCTCCTTTAAGTGATTTGGCTGGGACGGGTGGATTCGAACCACCATAACGAGATCCAAATTCTCGTGTCCTGCCGTTAGACGACATCCCAGCAGAAAGATTCCCTTTGTGGAGTCTTAACCCATTATGGCAGTTCGGTCACTATAATAGAATCAGGGCTCGCTGGCAATCTTTTGTTGATACGATTCAAGGATAGACTTCTCGATTTTGTCTCTGGTTTCCATATTCAATGGATGGGCCGTGTCTCTGAAGGTTCCATCCTTCCTTTTACGAGAAGGCATAGCTACAAACAAACCCGATGTTCCGCTAATTATCCTTAAATCTCTAACTACAAAACAGTTGTCAAAAACTACTGATGCATAGGCTTTCAACTTGTCATTGTCTTTTACTGGGAAAACCTTCACTTCTGTTATTTCCATTGATCCCCCTCCATCATTACTGTTGTGGGTATGTAGCTATACCCGTCTTGCGTTGACATTTTATCCATTGCATTGTTCATGTGTTCTCTGTCACGAAATATACCAAATACTGTCGAGCCACTCCCCGACATTAATGCACCGAGAGCTCCGATATCCAGTAATTCCCTCTTAATACTATCAAGTTCCGGGTGCAACTGAAAAGCCACTGATTCAAGATCATTTACCAACAAACTCTCTGGTGCAATTTTTTTATTTCCATCACCATCTATTTTAAGAAGATCCACTCCCTGAGTCAATGGGGCCCTGAAAAGCGAGTAGACACAGGCCGTAGAAATTCCGAATGCCGGAAGAACTAAAAGGAATGCTCTTTCTTCAACATTTACATCGCATAAAACCTCGTCACCGCGTGAACCCATGAGCATAGGGCGAGGGAAAAGAAAAAATGGACAGTCAGCACCGATTTTACTCGCCAGGGACATAAGTTCGGATTTATTGAACGGTTCACCAAACATGGTATTCATAGCCAGAAGAACACATGCGGCATCACTGCTGCCTCCCCCGAGACCGGCGCCAATTGGAATATGTTTAACCAAAGTAATCGATACTCCACCTTTTTTCCCTGATTTGTCAAGGAAAAGCCTGGCGGCTTTATACACGAGATTTTCTTCCGACGAACAATTGCAACCCGGGGCCTCCAAAAAAACGCCTTTTGATTTTTGTTGAATGAATATTTCGTCAAAAAGCGTTACCGGAATCATGATAGTTTGCACCTCATGATAGCCGTCATGCCGCTTGCCCAGGATTCTGAGGGAAATATTGATCTTGGCTGGTGCATGTATCTTCAATCTACATCCATGGCAATATACAAAGGTCTGGAATTGCGGATAATTAGCAAAAGCACAGTCTGTCCTTTTTTAACATTTTCCAGCATTGCCAGATAATCCCGCATGTCTGTTATTTCATGCCGGTTAATTTCTTTAATAATATCACCCCGCTGAATGTCACTTTTGACCGAAGAACTTTCGGAATCAATATCGATAACCAAAACACCTCCAGCATCTTTCAGGCTGTACTTACTGGCAATATCCGGGGTGATATCCACTATTGTAAGACCAAGCTTGTCCTTGGTTTCAACATTCTTATCCATGTCCTGTCCAAAACCAGCCACATGCTCTTCATCGCGTTTTTTGAGTGTGGTTGAAAGTTCAATAACCTTTGAGCCCCTCCATACGACTATGGTTATTTCTGAACCCGGTTTCAGATTTCCTACCAGACGCGTAAGTCCATGAGGATCCTTGATAGATTGAGAGTTCAACTCGAGGATAATATCTCCTTTTTGAACCCCTGC
>JAFGIF010000036.1 GCA_016929755.1 Deltaproteobacteria bacterium
ACCGGTAAAACATCCAACTGGTCGGAAATCGGCGGCAAGGACATGCGAATCGTTATTATCAGCCGTGACACTTCCAGCGGAACATTTGAAGCCTTCGAAAATCTGGCCATCGACAATGAAAGAGTACGCCCTGACGCTCTTACAACGGCCTCCAACCAGGCCGTGGTTCAGACCGTTGGCCAGACACCCGGTGCCATTGGATATGCAGGCCTCGGGTACCTTTCCAAGAAAGTAAAACCTGTCAGCGTTGATGGTGTTAAGTGCTTAAGGGAAACTATTATTGATGGTTCCTATCCTCTTGCCCGGCCGCTGTATATGTACACCAACAATGCCCCCACCGGAGAAGTCAAAAAATTCATAGACTTCATCTTGAGCGAAGAAGGCCAGAAGCTGGTGGAAGAAGAAGGCTTTGTCGGCATCAGGTAACATTTTATTTCTAAAACCAACGGCAGTGCTCTGTGGGAGCACTGCCCGCATAATGTTATTTTTTCGGGCTGCAAATTACGGGGTGTAGAGAATGACAAGATTCAGGGAAAACCTGTATAAATGGATTTTTACAGTCCTGGCCTTTGCCTCGCTGGTTTTTCTGGTTGGAATCATCCTTACATTATTGAAAGAGGCATTACCCCTCTTTGCCGAGATCAAGTTTTTTGATTTTCTGCTCGGCAGTCAATGGTATCCAACCTATGAACCGCCTGACTTTGGAATCCTGCCGCTGATCCTGGCATCCGTCCTGGTAACATTCGGGGCCATGGTCGTTGCGGTACCCATAGGGGTCGGCAGTGCGCTGTATATCCACGAACTGGCCAGCCAAACCCAGCGGGCGTTTCTGAAACCTATTATCGAAATACTGGCCGGAATCCCTTCAATTGTGTTCGGGTTTTTCGGCATGTTGATCGTGGCGCCTTTTTTGCAGAAACTGCTCGGCATTCCCACCGGCCTCAATGCCTTCACCGCCAGCCTGGTTCTGGGAATAATGGCTACTCCCACGATCTGCAGCATCTCGGAAGACGCCTTGAGCTTTGTACCGCGAAGTTTCCGCGAGGCCTCGCTGGCACTTGGTGCCAACAGGTGGCAAACATTGGTTCGAGTTGTTGTTCCGGCTGCAGGATCAGGAATCTCTACTGCCATAATCCTCGGTATCGGCAGGGCTGTCGGAGAAACCATGACCGTGCTGATGGTAGCCGGCGGTGCTGCTGTTATACCAAAATCAATATTCGACCCGGTGCGGCCTATGACATCCACCATAGCGGCCGAGATGGGCGAGGCGGTGATGGGAAGCCCCCACTATTCCGCCTTGTTTGCAATCGCGTTGATCCTGTTTCTGATCACTCTTGTGATCAACATAATTGCCGAGATCATCAGCAGAAGATATCGTCTGAAACTGGGGCTGGGAAGATGATAGTTTCCAGTAAAACAACAAAGACGAGAGGTTTTGAATTTCCGAATGCTTCGGGGCAAAAAGTTTTATGCTCCAAAAACGTATCTCAGGCCATAGGCTTCACCGTGCTTGTCCTGTGTATCGTATTCGCCCTGATGTTCCTGGGCTCTTTGATCTATTTTATCGTGGCAAACGGTTTATCTGTGATCTCATGGGAATTTCTGACCCAGGTCCCCAGACGGGCAATGACCCAGGGAGGAGTCGCACCGGCAATAGTCGGCACATTCTATCTCACTCTCGGAGCAATCGCCTTTTCACTCCCGCTCGGTCTGGCCTGTGCCATCTACCTGACGGAATACAGTCCCAAAAGTATTGCCGTGAATATTATCCGCTTGAGCATCAACAACCTTGCGGGGGTACCGTCAATAGTTTACGGGCTTTTTGGATTTGCTGTTTTTGTCAAGGTCTTCGGCTTCGGGGTTTCCATTCTGTCCGGCAGCCTGACGCTGGGAATTATGGCGCTGCCGGGTATTATCTCCGCCTCACAGGAAGCAATCCTGGCTGTACCGCAATCCTATAAAGAAGCATCCCTGGCATTAGGGGCAACCCACTGGCAGACAATCAAAAAAATCGTGCTCCCGACAGCATTGCCGGGAATTCTGACCGGTGTAATTCTCAATGTCGGCAGAGTGGCCGGTGAAACCGCCCCTATTCTCTTTACCGCAGCTACATTCTATACCCGCGGATATCCTGATTCTATCTTTTCCGAGGTAATGGCCCTGCCCTACCATATATACGCATTGATGACCGAAGGAACACGCCCCGAAGTTCAAACACAAATCGCATACGGGTGTTCACTGATTCTTTTGTGTCTGGTACTGACAATATCAGCCCTGGCAATTATTCTGCGTCAGAGACAGAGGAGAGAGTATGGATCTTGAGGTGAAAATTCGCTCCAGGAATATTGATTTTTATTACGGCAAGACCCAGGCCTTGAAAAAGATAAATCTGGATATCTATTCAAATATGGTTACAGCGCTGATCGGTCCTTCAGGCTGCGGCAAATCCACCTTTATCAGGCTTTTAAACCGCATGAACGACCTCATTGCCAGTGCCCGGGTGGAAGGCAACCTCATGATAGACGGGGTCGAAATTAATGATCCAAAAACAGATGTTGTTGATCTGCGCAGGCGGGTGGGCATGGTATTCCAGAAACCAAACCCTTTCCCCAAGAGTATTTATGAAAACCTGGCATATGGACTGGTTATCAATGGGATAAAGGACAAGAAATTCATTGAAATGAGGGTTAGGGAATCGCTTGAGAAATCCGCACTGTATGATGAGGTCAAGGACAGGCTGCACGACAACGCGCTGATGCTTTCCGGCGGGCAGCAGCAGAGATTGTGTATTGCCAGATGCCTGGCGGTGGAGCCGGAAATAATTCTTTTCGATGAACCGTGTGCCAGTCTTGATCCGATATCGACCAGAAAGATCGAGGAACTCATTCTGGAGCTGAAAAAGGAATATACGATAGTTATCGTTACCCACAACATGCAGCAGGCAGCTCGCGTATCCGACTATACAGCCTTCATGTATATAGGCGAACTTATTGAATTTGATCTTACAGAAAAGATCTTTACGGTTCCTAAAGAAAAGTTGACCGAAGAATACCTTTCAGGAAAATTTGGATAATGCAGGGCAAAACAAAACCATTTGCAGCTCAAAATAATCCTGGCGGGAAAAGAACTTACATAATAAAAGGATTAGTTACAGGACAAACCGAACTACCATCGTAGCAGGGAGGAATAATGCTGGAAGAAACGAAACTGATAGATGCCAAAAAAGAGTTGGTTGAATATGCCACCCTTGTCGAAGGCATGATCGAACACAGCATAAAAGGCCTGAAAGAAAAAGATGTACAAGTTCTAACAAAGGTTATCGAGAAAGACGAACCCAGGGCGAATGAACTCGAGATCGATATGAACGAGCGCTGTATATCCCTGATTGCCCGGCACCAGCCTGCCGGTAAAGCTCTACGGACAATCCTCATGTTATTGAACATCAGCAATACGCTGGAGAGAATGGGTGACCACGCTGTTACTATATGTGAAAGCGCTCTTTTCTTGATTGAGAAACCCCCGGTCAAACCGCTGATCGACATCCCCAGGATGGCCCAGATAGTTATTGAAATGCTGAAAAACACTATCAGCGCATTCGTGAACGAAGATGCCGAGTTAACTCAGAGGGTATGCCAGATGGATAACACGGTTGATGCTCTACGAGATCAGATTTTACGGGAGCTGATCACCTTCATGGCATCAGATCCAACAACCATCGAGCGTTCGCTGCAATTAATGAAAATATCCAGCAACCTGGAAAGAATCGCAGACCTTTCCACAAATATCTGTGAAGACATCGTCTATATAGTCAAAGGCAAAATCATCAAGCATCACTTCGAAGAAATTTAGGCGTTCACTCTAGCGATGAGGCGCGCTTTTGTTCAATACCTGTCTGAATGCCTCTCCCGCGGCAGGTCCCTGAGATACCTGACCGGCAAAAATATCTCTCAGAGATATGGCCCTGCCATAATAGGTTTCATTGGCTGCTGCATCGACCTGCAGGGCCGCCCCCTCTAAGGCAATACCTGCGAACAATCCACGGCTGCGTGAATATGAGTAAATCTCAGCCTTTAGCCGAATATCCGTGCCCGCCTCGGCGTGTCGGCCTACCGGCCCTGCGGCGATCGAGGCATCCGCACCCAGGGTAAACTTGCCGTTTGTCAGATTATCGATACTCTTGCGGCTCTTAAATACGAGGATGATATCGGTTGACTGGGCTCCGATCTGCCAGCCGATACTGCCACCGGTCAAGGTGATAAAGCTGGGATTGCTCCAACTTCCGTCAGCGCTGCGAACACTGATGACTCCCTGACCATAGCGGCCCCCGATGACAAACCCGGCCTTAATCAACCCGGGAATAACGGCAATTCCTGCTGCATTGTCAAGAAACGACGGCGGTATGCTCTGCTCGGGAATCGCCATAATTTCCCTGACCACCTCGGAGGCTTCAGCAACCTTTATCTCTTCCCTGCCGGCGTGGAGCCGTAAAGGAAAAACACATGCTATCAATACCAAGAGACAAGTCAAACGTATAGAAATGTTTTTCATAGATGATCTCCTTTCCAACACGTAACCGATTTATCTATCGCTGCCAATAATCCTGAAGACAAAGATATATATTAAATACTGATCATTGTTTATCAATATCCAAGACTGCTTTATCAACTTTTTGTTTGGCATCCTCCATGAGCTGATCAACTTTCCTGCCTACCCTTTGCGCCGGAGTTTCTTTTGAGCCTTCGGCTTCAATCGTTTCAGCACTTTTCTCAATTGTCTGATCGATCTTGCCGCCGGCACGCTGCAACGGGTCTTTTGTATCACAACCGGCATATGCCCAGATAAAAAGGGCTATCAATACCCCGAGCATAAATTTTTTCAACCGGCGCATATGGTGCCCCCCGGACTTCGGTTATTCTTTTTTCTCTGTTACTTCCCGGGCTGAGATTATTTTTACAGGCTCAATCGGTACATCCTGGTGCCCGGCCTTTGAGCCTGTTGGTACTGCTGCAATCTTATCTACCACATCGAAGCCCTGAACAACTTTGCCAAAAACGGCATACCCGAAATCACGCCTGCCATGATCCAGAAAGGGATTATCCTTCAGGTTGATAAAAAACTGTGAGGTTGCAGAGTCAACCACCTGGGTTCGGGCCATGGATAATGTTCCCCGTTCATTTTTCAGCCCGTTGTCAGCCTCATTCTTGATGGGAGGATGGGTTGGTTTTTTGGGTTGCATATCCTCAGTCAACCCACCGCATTGAATCATAAAATCCGCAATGACACGATGGAATATCGTGCCGTCATAGAAACCTTCACGCACATAAGCAAGAAAGTTTTCAACCGTGATCGGGGCCTCTTTTGGAAAAAGCTCTATTGCAATATCACCGTGTGTAGTCGAAATAATCACCATACTAATCTCCTTGTGATGAGTAGTTTATGCTTACCCTTTAAGGTAATCAGGAAAAAGCGATTCAGTCTGCACTATCTCACCATACAGGACGAAACTCTTTCCTGCTCATTATGCCCTAACAAATTTTGCTCACAGTTTCCAGAAACTTCTATTGAGAAAAAATTCTACATTGATCGTTTTTTATACCCCGCCGGTAAATCAAAGATGCCCTTGGGGGCTTTGCCCTCTTTGAATTCCAGGAGTTCCTGTGAAGACTTCATGGTTTTGTTCATTACCGTAGTGGTGACACTAGTCAGCACGGGCACTCCTTTGATTTTCCTCATCTCCTGCTCTGCTTTTTTTATCGAATCCTGCATGCCGGGCATAGAAGCCATCATGCCTGTCAAGAACTGGGTTTGAAGATCCTCATCCATTTTCAGATCTTGAGTTGCCCATATTTCAGAAACCATGGGGCCCATGAACATCTCTACATTCTGGATATACTTTCTACAGTTCCATTTGTTTATTTTTTTCTTTTCATCTGTTTGCGTGATAGTAATTTCCATCTTCATCATGCCCTGGGTAAATTTATTGAACTGGGCTTTCTCTTCATCATCCATGTCCTCCTCGCTGAAAGCCTTACTGAAATCCATGGGCATTTCATTATAGATCTTCTGGGCATGATCAATGAAATACATGACCCCTTTATCGATTCTGACAATGACCGATTGCTGCTCATTATCTGTACGCATTTTATCCTTGGAAATCCAGATCGTCTGGATAATATCATTGGCAGGCTGCGTCTGGCCCATCATCTCAAAAGCATCCGTATGCTGTTTCTGTTTCATAAACACATCTGCCTGGACCAAACCTGGCACCATAATAAAAACGATAAAGAATGCTATCCCGGCCAGGGTTGTGTAAAGTTTTTTCATAATTACCTCCTCAGTCATTGTTTATACAAGCCACAGATTTATTCTCAAAATATTTGAGTTCAACAGCCTGTGATAGTATATTCTGATCGATTTTTTAATTGGTGTCCATCTCTTTATTAACACCTTTTTGTCTCTAATGTATCATATTATGCAATAATCGCTTTGGGGTTTGAACAATCCGAACTTCGCATTGAGCAACTATTCGAAATAGTCTTGGAATTGAGGGGGAAGCTGTTGCTTATCTACTTGGAACAGCTCGATCAGGATATCGTCCGGAGCCGGCACCATGATGTATTTCCAGAAGCCCTGGTCGCGTATCTCCCTGGTAAAAACAATGCCGCCCTTTTTCATCATGTCTACAACAGATTCTATATCATCGGTCTGAATACCGAAGTGATGAATACTGCCTCTACCGGAATATTTGGGCGGTTGATCGTAGAAATGAATCCTGCCCTTGCCGAGTTTCATGAAAACGTTACGGGCGCCGGCAAGTTCCATATCGAGAATAATCTCGCCACCCAAAAATTCATGGTAAAAACGAATACTCTCATCTAGATCACTGGCAAAAATATGGACGTGGTGGACATGATTAACCGCCATTGAAACATCCTTTCAATTTAATATAATCCACTCTACAAGTGGTCTTCTATCTACAGCATTTCGAAAATTGTAACCAACAACACTAAATGATGAAAACAAGATGTTTATTCACATTCGAAATCAACTACGGCCATGTTTTCACTGAGCTTCCTGACCAGATGAATTACCGCCATGTTATCAGGATTATTGCGATAACTCTCAAGCGCTTCCAAATCATCGAATGCCGATACCAGGGCAAAATCATATGACTGTTCCGAATGTACCAGATCCCGTCCGAACTCATACAACTTGACCCCAGCCATAAGATCGGGAATTACAGCCAGACCGTTTTCAAGCTTTTCGATATCTTTATCTGTGACATCCGGATGAAATTTCATCAAAACCACATGTTTGATCATAACTTCCTCCTTTGTCTGACGTGTTCTCTATTTTCCTACCTTGAGATCTGAGAACAACCTGAGTGTTTCTTCAGAATCATGGCCGCTTACAGACAAAAGAACCGGGTTGATGTTGATTCCCTTGAACCAGCCGACTTCCTTTGCCTTGCGGGCTTCTTCTGCCTGAGCAGTATCAATAAAAATTGCCATATCCTTACCTTAACTCACAGATACCAAAGAATTCTTCAGCATATCATGTATAATATAATACGATTATTCCAGAAAGAAATGCCCCGGCCGGACATTTTATATCATTTAAAAAACCTTGCCGGCGCCTCCCTGGGCAAGTTCCTCTCCCAGGGCCAGCCTTACCAGGTTGCTGAGGATGTAGGGTTCCATGCCCTGGGCCTTGGCCCTTCCCCGCAGAGGCAGTACACATAAAGGACACAAAAAAACCATGGCCTCGGCCCCGGCCTGTTTTGCGTCCATGATATTCTTCATGCGCCACTGCTCAACTGTTTCCTGCGAGATATTCTGCATTGCCACCATCGGCCCGCCGCAGCACAGTGCGTTTTGCCTGTCATACTTTCTATTCACTCTGATGACGCCGATCAGATCGAACAACTCGTCCAGGACCTGATCTTTCTCGAATGTATAGCGCGAAGCACAGGGCTGCTGGTAGGCAATTTTCATGTTCAGTTTATGCGTCTGGTCCTGATTAACGCTAACATAATCCCTGAGATATTCGATCAGATGAACTACTTTGAAGGGAACATCGATACCCAGGTCCTTGACCTTGCTTGTCAGCATGGCGTAACAGTCATCATGAAAACAGATGATCTCTTTGGCGCCGGTATTGGCAAGATTATCCACATACTTCTGAGCGTTATCCCTGACCATACCGGGTCTGCCCAGATGTATCCAGCCGATATAGCAGAAGTAATCTCCGCCCTTGATCTTGGAGAGCCCGTCGAACAGCTGTCCTTCGATTGCTCCCGGAATGAAATCACCCACAGTACATAAATGCAAAAAAGGCTTTCCCGGATCTCCCTGTATAACCTCTGATGGCAACTGGGATGCCATTGTAAGCATTCCGATCGACTGGTCAGCCACCACGAATGTCCCGCTTTCTTCCTGACGATCGTTGATAAGATCAAAGGGATTGGCGCCTTCGGGACAGAACATGTTGCAGGCGGCACAGGTAATACACTCGGCAGTGACCGGGCTCGGTTCTCCATTCATTAATTTCCTGAATTCCACCTTGGCCTTTTCTTCGGAATAGGCCAGATAAGGACATTTCATCAAACACTCGCCGCACAAGGTGCATTTTTCCTGGTAGAACATTGCAAACCTCCTATTGATATTTTATCCGCGTTTTTTTTGCCGGACTTAAACCACCATTTCAAATTCACTGCACGTTTTAATAAGCAAACTTGCCGTTTTCGTAAATAGTAAGTATCTTGCCTGATTCCAGACGGGCCGTTACCTGTTTAGCCTCGGTGTTGACCAGATCCCAGTGCAGGGCCGAATCATTGAATCCGAGCTCTTTTTTATTGTCTTTGGTGAGTTCAGCCGGGTTACCGGCATAAGTATCGGAATACGACGCTCCAAGTGCCAGATGACAGTTGCCATTCTTGCCGCCGTAGTTTTCATCGAACAGCGTGTTGGCCATAAACGTACTTATCCTGGAGAAACGTTTGTCGGTCAGGGAGAATTCTCCGACCTTATTGGCACCTTTATCCATTGCGATCTGCTTGCGTAAAAAATCCT
>JAFGIF010000252.1 GCA_016929755.1 Deltaproteobacteria bacterium
GTGAATTTGACAATATGCCCCTTGACATCATCCAGAGTGCATGGTCAAAGAACTGATTGATTATTATTGTATTGGAGCATTCATGGACATATATGATCATGAGCGGATGAGGCAGTTTTTTGCCCCTAAAAACATTGCTATAGTCGGAGCGTCTTCCAGAAATGCCTGGTTTGGAAACATGCTGAACAATTCCGAGCGCTTAGGGTCTGGATGTTGCTTCTATCCCGTTAATCCCAAGGCTGAAGAAATTTCCGGGGTCAAGGCATATAAATCCATCGCGGATCTTCCCGAAAGCGTCATTGACTTCGGGGTGGTCATGGTGAAGGCGTCCCTTGCTTTCGATGCTGTTCAACAACTCGCGAAAAGAGGAATAAAAAACCTGTTTTTAATATCATCCGGCTATGCCGAAACCGGAGAAAAAGGTACTCTCCAGCAGTCAGAGCTCCAAAAATACTGCAATGAAAATGATATCAAGCTTATAGGCCCTAATTGTCTCGGGTTTATGAATGTTGCCGATAGATACAGCATTTTTTGCGGCGGGGCTGTTGAAGGAAAATTCTTACCGGGCGCAATTGGCATTGTAGGGCAGAGCGGTGCGACAAGTGAGATAATTGCCACCAGGCTGTTGCAGAAAATGCTGGGGATATCATTGTATATAACCACCGGCAATGAGGCTGTTATTACGGCCGAAGACTGTATTGAATATCTCATCCATGATGAAACAACCCGGGTTATAACCGGATTTATCGAGGAATTCAGAAATGTCACCAAGCTTAAAGAGGTAACTCTTCAGGCGGCCCAAAAGGGTATCCCCCTTATTTTGATTAAGATCGGACGCTCGGACAAGGGAAGTCAGGCTGCGCGCTCACATACCGGAGCATTGTCCGGCAACGATGCCGTCCTGGACGGCTTTTTTCGCCAGTATGGCATCATCCGGGTGGACACCATTGAAGAACTCATCGAGACCGCGGGAATTTTTACACACTGCAGTTTGCCTGCAGGTGACGGTTTGGGCATTTATACGCTTTCCGGCGGACTGGGCGGCCTGTATGCGGATTTATGCTCGGATTTAGGTATTCGTCTGCCGTCTTTCAGCCGACAAACTATATCCAGATTGATGGCTGTATTACCTGATTTTGCTGCTCCGGATAATCCGCTCGACCTCACCGGGGCCGGATTCAGAAGTGGGACAGAGAAAATTTTTGAGATTCTAGGTTCCGATGAAAACATCAATATTATCGCTCCGTTGTGCATCCCTCCGCAAGGAGCATTTGACAGCGACCTGGCCCGGGCAATCAATGAAATTTTCATATCACGCATGGATGGAATCGGAAAAACCATCGTGCCTATTCCTTTTACCGAGATGAACGATCATGCCAGAGAATACTTTCACAAAAGCGGTGTTTATCCTATAGAGCAACCAGAACTCGGGTTCAGGGCTATCGCACATCTCATCCGCTATTCACAATTCTTAAGGAAAACAGGTAATATTAAGGAAAAAAGAGAAAATCATTAAAAAATGGATCAGTATTCATATAAATAATGTCTGAAAATGTAAGTAATATGGATGAGTTTGTAATTTAAGTGCTTATAATTAGCGTAAGTCCGAAATAATTTATATACAGCTGAATCTTGCACAATAGTAAGTTCTCGCTATTGATTAATACCAAGAAATCGAATAATGAAACCAGAACGACATCTACGAAAGACAGGAGAATATGAGAATGGATAATATTGATGCAATCTTTTCCCCCACATCTATTGCCGTATTGGGAGCCTCCGGTAAGCCAGGCAAGGTAGGGCATGATATTTTTGCAAATATACTTAAAGGCGGATTTCGCGGAACCCTGTATCCGGTAAATCCTACAGCCTCTTCGATTTTGAGTGTAAAGACATTTAAAACAATTGCCGACATTCCGGACGATGTAGATCTGGCAATTATCATTTTGCCACCCAAACTGGCCTTGAAAGCCGTCGAAGATTCAGTGAAAAAGGGAGTTCGAGGTGTTGTTATTGTCAGCGCCGGATTTCGCGAAGTGGGGGATGAGGGAAAGAAAATTGAAGACAAAATTGTTGCTATCTGCCGGAAGTCCGGAGTTCGTCTGGTTGGGCCGAATTGTCTGGGCGTGATCAATCCGGTTGATGCAGTACGCATGAATGCCAGTTTCTCGACCCGGATGCCCCAATCAGGCAACATTTCATTTATTTCGCAGAGCGGAGCGTTGTGTACGGCGGTTCTTGATTTTGCCGCCGACCGAGATTTCGGTTTCTCCAAATTTATCTCCATTGGCAACAAGGCCGATGTGGATGAGCTCGATTTGTTACGGTATCTTCACCAGGATCTTGATACCGAGGTGATCATGATTTACCTGGAGGAGTTAAGGCGAGGTTGGGAATTTATCGAAGAAGTAAAAAAGATAACCTCCGGAGACCGGCCGACACCTATTCTGGCCATCAAATCCGGCAGGACGACCGACGGCGCACAGGCCGCTGCATCGCATACCGGGGCTTTAGCAGGTTCGGAAGCTGTGTATGACGCCATCTTTAAGCAGGCCGGGATTATCCGTTGCGATACAATCGACGAGTTATTCGATTTTGCCAATGCTTTTGCCTATAAAAAGAAGAGCATGTTGGGCAAACACGTTCGCAAGATACCGAATGGCAATCGGGTGGCGATTGTAACCAATGCAGGGGGCCCCGGAATTCTGGCTACGGACATGACCACGTCTTCCGGGTTGAAACTGGCCAAGTTTAATGAACAAACCATTGAGATGCTGTCCAGCCATTTGCCGGCGGCGGCCAACATTCATAATCCGGTGGATGTGATCGGAGATGCCCCGTATGATCGATATGAAAAGGCCCTGTCGGCGGTAATCAGTGACGAGGGTGTCGATGGCGCATTGGTAATTCTGACTCCACAGTCTATGACCGATGCACTTGGTACGGCCGAGGCAATTATCAAGATTGCACAGAGATCAAATAAACCTATATTGTGTTGTTTCATGGGTATAGTCGATGTTTCGGCAGGGGTTAAATATCTCCAGGAGCATGGATACCCGGTATATCGGTTTCCGGAAAACGCAGCTAATGCATTCGGGGCACTCTACCGCTATTCTAAATGGCTGAACCGGCAGAGCCTGGCCCAGTTTAAATTATCCTATGATACCGAACGGGCGGCAAAGATCATCAAGCTCGCCCTGGAAGACGGAAAGACGGCCCTGGGTGAACTTGACGGCAATGAACTGCTCAAGTGCTACGGATTTAATGTGTTGCCGACTGAATTGGCCAAGACTGCGGATGAAGCGCTTACCCTGGCAAAAAATATCGGTTATCCGGTGGTTATGAAGATCGTGTCACCGCAGATCCTGCACAAATCCGATGCCAAAGGGGTAAGGGTCGGGCTCAAAACCGATGATGAAGTCAAGGCGGCTTTTGATGAGATCATTACAAATGCCAAAGAATACGATTCCAAGGCCCGGATAGACGGTGTACTGGTGGTAAAGATGGCACCTTCCGGCGAAGAGGTTATTCTGGGAGCGAACCGCTACCCGATTTTTGGCCCGCTTCTGATGTTTGGTTTAGGCGGTATCTTTGTCGAGGTTTTCAAGGATGTTGAGTTCCGGCTGGCCCCGATCGGCAGAAACGAGGCTCGCAGGATGATGAAGAGCGTCAAAGGATACAAATTACTGAATGGATTCAGGGGCAGGCCCGAGGCGGATATTCAGGCCCTGGAAAAGACCATGGTCTGCCTGTCGAACCTGGTTGTCAACCATCCTGAAATTGCGGAGATGGATATCAATCCTCTGCTTGTGCACCCCGTAGGTGAGGGCACCACCGTGGCAGACTGCCGGATTATCCTCAAGAAAAACAACGGGCAAGGTAAATAATTATTCGGAGCGATCCCCGGATTTACACAACTTGGACTGCCAGGTAGCAGGTCTTGAGCTCTTCGGGCAGTCCTTCCCTGTCCATCTTTAAAGCCTGGGGCAGGTATTCCAGGATGTCCTGGGCCGTGATGCCGTCCATGCCAATATCGCAGGCAGCCAGATCACCGGCAAATCCGTGCATGAACACCCCTTTCCTGACGGCATCTTCAATGGGAAGTCCGAGTCCGAACATGGCGGCAATGGTTCCGGTAAGCACATCACCGGAGCCGGCCGAGGCCATTCCCGGATTGCCACTGGTATTTATATATACGCGTTCATCAGGATACCCGATGAGCGAATTAGCTCCCTTGAGCACAATGATGGTATTTAATTCATGGCATGTCTTCTGCAGGATATCGATTTTATTGGAGTCTATCTCGTCAATAGGTAGAGATTTAATCCGGGCCATTTCACCCAGGTGAGGGGTGAGTACGGTCGGTTCTGTTCTCTTGTGGATAATATCAAGATCCCGGCACAGGGCACTGATCCCGTCTCCATCAATGAGTAAGGGTCGGGTAATCTCCTGAATCAGTTCTCGTGCCAGCTCCTGAGTTTCATGATCCAGAGAGAGCCCCGGACCGAGCACCACAAAGTCCATAGAGTTGGCCAGTTCGAGGAGATTGTCCCGGTTTTCAAATGCTATACTGCCGGATAGCGTTTCGTTCAGCGGAATAAATACGATTTCACTGCCTTTGTTGGCAATAAACGGTGTTATGGATTTCGGTGAAGCTAGCCGGGAATAGCCGCCTCCGGCTTTCAGAAACGAGAGAGCGGCAAAATACGGGGCTCCGAAGTAGCTCGATGCACCGGCGATAAACAGTGCCTTGCCGAAATCACCTTTGTGACCGTCCGGGTCGCGCCGGGGCAGGTCGATCCCTGAATTGATCGCCACCTTGATTGAATCATCCTCATATATCTCGGGTGGAAAAGATATGTGAGTTACAAAGAGTTCCCCGCACAGATCAAACCCGGGAAGCAGCATATTGCCGAGTTTGGGCAGACCGAATGTGACGGTATAATCAGCCCGAACTGCAGTTCCCATGATTTTGCCGGTATCACCATTGACACCGGAGGGAATATCAACGCTGAAGACGGTTTTCCAGCTGGCATTGATCGATTCAATCACCTCGCGGTAAAGCCCTTCAACCTCACGGACGAGCCCGGTTCCGAAGATGGCATCTACGACGGCATCACAATGGGCAAGATCCGATCGGATGGATTCGATCGATTCTAACTGAAGTGTCTCAATCGGCAAGGTTTCTATGATTTCCAGATTTCGTTTTGCGGAACCTTGGTATTTGCCTTTGTCTCCCAGGATGATTACCTTGGGCATTCCGCCGGTGGAAAGGATTTTGCGGGCCACTACAAAGCCGTCGCCGCCGTTATTGCCGATTCCGCAAAAAACCAGAAAACGTTTATTCGCAATGCCAAACCTTTGCAGTATCGTAAAGTGGACCGCTTGGCCGGCATTTTCCATGAGAATTTCATCAATAATTCCATAACGTTCGATGGCAGTTCTATCCATAGCCCTCATTTCGGTAACTCTGCTGACTTTCATGGGTTTTTCCTCCAAAAGCTTTTTTACCGTAATTGTTCGTCAAGAGTGCCGTCCGGTAACATCCAGTCCGGATGATATTCGCTGTTTTCTTCCATATGATACCGCACACAGCTTTCCCAGTCACCCCTGCAATAGAGCCGTACCCATTGTGGATCCAGTTTTCCCTGATCTGTAAAGTGTTTGATGGGGCAAACCGGATACCATTTGCATGGTTTCAGCAATACCTTAAGCTTTCGGTATTTCTCAGCAAATTCAGGCATGCGACTTGTCTTGTAAATCAGGGCCGAGGGATGTGGCAGCGGGTAGACAACCTTGCTTTTGACCAGGTACAACTTGCCCCAGATATCCTTCAGGCTGTTTTTTACCACGCTTTGATCGTTAAAATTACCTAAAATGTATCGGGTTGCCCAGTAGCCCAGTGGTATGATTATTTCAGGATCGATGAGGACTAGCTCTTGCATGAGATGCACCGTGCACGCATCGATTTCAGAAATTCGCGGTTCTCTATTGCCGGGCAGACTGCATTTAATCAGGTTGGTCATGTAAATATCATCCCTGGTGATGGCTGCACGTTTCAGGAGATCATCGAGATATTTGCCCGATGTCCCGATAAACATTTCTCCTTTTTGATCTTCCATTTTTCCGGGGGCTTGGGCGATAAGCATTATCCTGCCTTCGATGTTGCCTTGGCCACATAGTGCATGTCGGCGTGTGCATGCCAAGCCACACCTCTGACAGGTTTGAATTACTGAATTGTATGCAGCTAGTCTCTCGTACAATGTGCTTTTCATTTCATTAAAAGGGATCATAGTTTATTCTGCTTCAGTGATTATAACGATAGCACTAGAAATGCCGGGATGTTAAGCAGATTTTTTATGGGTGAACAGGTTTTCGTAATAGCAATATGATCCAGGCTGCACTCACTAATAATACAATTCCGTTCAGGTAGAATGGTATTGTGTGGCTTACCGTATCATACAGCCATCCCCCGAGTAGCGGCCCTATACTCATGCCCAGATTTCGGGTGAAATCATACACACCGTATCCTCTTCCCCGCATTTCGCTATGTGTGAGATCGGCCACCATGGCAGCCTCGGCCGGATCAGCCATGGCCCAGCCGAATGTGGCCAGGGTATAGAAGACGATCAGCCAGAAGAGGTTCGGCAGGTGGGGCAACACAAGCGAAAGAATTCCTGCGGCCACGAGGCCGCCAGCCATCATAGGGGCCCGACCGAAACGGTCGCTCAAGCTTCCAAGGCGTGACGGAAATAGACTGTAGACAATCCCGGCCGGTAAAAAAGCTATTGCTAAAACCACGACATTGGTTGTGAACTTGTCCTGTAAATATATGAGGTATATCGGGCTGATCATGGCAGCAGTGACACCTGTGGTAAATACAATTACCAGGAGCTTTAGAATCTGTTTCGAAAACGGCAGTTTTGTATGATTTTCTAATGTAATCTCAGGCTTTGTCTCCGGGACATTTTTTATAGCCATGGCTGCTCCTATCGCAGCGAATATCGCATAAACGACAAAAGCAAGCTGCCAGGCATAATGCAGAGTGAGTAAACTGATCAGGGTAAAACCGATAACCGCACCGTAAATTCCTCCCCGGATAACCCTTTCGTTTACACGACCCAGTAACATTCCACGATTTCTCGGAGTGGAAAGGTCTGTTGCGATTGTATTAATTGAGATCCATAAGAACGATGCTGCAATACCCTGTATCACCCGGGCTATGTAGAGTCCTGTCATGGAGTTGGCCAGTGCGAACAGGATCATCGCGATGGTATATCCACAAAGGGCTGTTATAAAAAAAGGTTTTCGGCCGAAACGATCAAGAGCCCAACCGATAAGTGGACGAAAAAACAGTGAGGTTGCCGTGAAGGCGGAAAAGAGTCCTCCAATGGCCAGAGCGTTGGCGCCCATGGATTTGCCGTACACCGGCAACATAAACATGAGGAACACAAATCCCAGAGAGCCGAAAGCGATAGGGCGAAGCAAGACAGAGGCGGAGTTGTTTTTTTGTGGTATCATTTAAATGTAAACTTCCATGGTGTCCTGTATGTTGTTCAAATTGTCTTCTCCCTTACTGTTTGATTTCTGTAAAGAGCATAAACATAAATACATCTGTCCTGATAATGGACTAATGGAAAAAATTTATCAGAAATGCTTATAACCTGTAAAGATCAATTGATTTTAAGAACGCAGTGTGGCTACCAGTCGCATAGGATTTATGAGGAGATCAAGGGCATCCTGAATGGATGTGCACACAACATCAGCACTCAACATGGCTTGAGCTGCAGCGCCTTCTCCCTGAAACACGGCAATCCCCAGAGCGGCTCCCTTAAGCATCAACATATCATTGCGTCCGTTTCCGATGGCGGCACAGCACTGCTTTCCAAGGCCTTCAATATATTCAAGCTTATTGATATCCTGATTGTCCCTGGGCAGAATGGAAAGCTCAAGGGGCAACTCTTTGACTTCAGAAGTCACACTGCCGAAGGTATCGGCAGTCAAGACGTATATCTTCAGCTTCTCTGCCAGAGTGTTCAGCCGTTCTTTTACGCCGGAAACAAGCCTGCCGTCGCAGGCCAGTGTTCCGTTGTAATCCAGAATAAGGTTTTTGATTGTAAGCTTTTTATAGCCTGGTATCGAAATTTCTAACATAAGCACTCTCTTGAAAACTTATTTGTGTTACTGCGGGAAATATTTTTATATCTTATCATCTTGTTTATCCCTTTAATGCGGAAATCCGAATTTATCTATGAATACATCAGAAAACGCAAACATGTATGCGTGATCCTGTTTGCTGAAGAACCATTGGTTTTTGTGATTGAATCCGATTACCTGGTTCATCGTGGCAAAATCCAGCATCCAGCCGTCAACACCTTTTTTCAGGAGATACGGAGAAACCTGCCGGTTGTGAACCGAGAAGTAGATGACAGCCAGATCCTGTTCCTGAATAACAGTAGCATCCGGCAATGCCTTTAGCAGACAATGCAGTTCGTTGTCCTGCTGTGCATCTGTGACCAGCCATTTCTTAAAAAATTCACGTGTCTGCGGGGTGAACAGTCCGAGATCGGGGTCCTTGATGTGCTGGCTTAATACTTGTGTATACTTTTCCAGAGTCATTGCCGGATAAGGCTGTGGA
>JAFGIF010000253.1 GCA_016929755.1 Deltaproteobacteria bacterium
AAGTCTTGGGATCAAAGCTGCGCCTATATATTTATCAAAGATACCGACCTCAACTATGTCTGGTTGAATAGTTCCTGTTTGAAAATGATGGGTATTGAAAACAGCCAGTCTGCAAGAGGTCAAAACGATTTTGTCTTTTTCGATCATGACTTTGCAGCCGGCAGCCAAAAATGTGAATTGGATCTAATCCGATCCGTAAAACCATCATCAAGTATGCATGAAAAAATACTTTGTCCTGATGGTAGAGAAAGATGGTTGTACATTTCCAGATCTCCTTTAATGAAAGACGCCGTGGTATGTGCGATCATCGGCATCATGACTGACATCACTTCACTGAAACAAGAACAAACAACACTGCCGGAAGAAAAAAACTTATATGAAGATCTCTTTGAAAATGCGCCAAATATTATTGTAACAGCTGATCCGGAAGGTAATATCACCAAATTCAACAAGAAAGCCAGAAAAATGATACAAAAATATGGTGACAATCTTGCGGACGAAGCAACTGGAAAAAACCTTCTGCACTATGCACATAAGGCTGATGTTGATAAATTCATCCATGCCTGGAAACAAAATCTGGCAGGAAAGACTGTTGAATATGAGGGACGTCTGATCGGAAAAGACGGCAGAGTAGTTCATATTCTTGCCAGTGGAAGACCCATTATCAAAAACGGCAAGGTCATCTCCCTACATTACCAGGCCCTGGATATCACCGATCACAAGACCCGTGAAAATGTTCTACATCAGGCATCAAGCATGGAGGCCATTGGGCGGTTGTCAGGTAGCATAGCCCATGATTTCAACAACCTGCTTACTGTTATTAATGGATATTCCGAACTCATCATAAACTCTATTGACCAAGCAAATCCCCTCTATGGCAAAATAAAACAGATACACCAGGCAGGCCAGAAAGCCTCTGATATGACCGGGAAAATCCTTGAGTTCAGCAAAAAACAAAAGCCAGAATCAATGGCATCCGATATTAATGATATTCTATCCAGCCAGGAAGCCATTTTTCAGCGTCTCTTAGGAGAAAACATCAGGCTGGTTTTTGCACTTGATCCTTTAGTGGAGATGATTAATATCGATACAACTCAACTATCCCAGATTGTCTTGAATCTGATTGTCAATGCCCGCGATGGTATGCCGATGGGCGGCACCGTAACCGTTTCCACCCAGGAAACCAACATTGATATATCATCAGAATCCACTTATAAGAACATTCCTTGCGGGAAATATGTGATTCTTTCCATTCGAGACACCGGCCAAGGAATTAAAAAAGAGACAATGAAACATATTTTCGAGCCTTTCTTTTCAACCAAGCCTGACGGAGCTGGAATCGGATTATGGACGGTCAAAAGCATCGTCAAGGAATGTCATGGTGAAATCAGGGTAAACAGTGAAATAGGACACGGTACAACTTTTGACATCTTTTTCCCGGTGAATACAACAAAACGCACTTTCAACGCTCAGACTGCACCAACCCAGGAAAAAAACACATCCGCTGCATCTATAAAGAAAACCATTCTTGTTACCGAGGATGATGACACGGTGCGTGAACTGGTCACAGAAATTCTTTCCCAAAAGGGATACACTGTACTTACTGCCAGAAATGGCGGTGATGCTTTGCAACTGGCCCGTAATCACAAAGAACATGTTGATATGTTACTTACAGATATTGTCA
This sequence comes from Deltaproteobacteria bacterium, assembly GCA_016929755.1. Taxonomy (GTDB): domain Bacteria; phylum Desulfobacterota; class Desulfomonilia; order UBA1062; family UBA1062; genus JAFGIF01. The sequence continues at coordinate 1,685 of JAFGIF010000253.1, forward strand.
TGCGCAGGATAGACGGAAAGATGCTCTCTGATAAAATCATTGAAATCTGGCCGCATATCAAAGTACTCTTTATGTCTGGCTATGGACATGAGGTTTTCACCGAAGAAGATTTTAAATCCAGAGAATTTCTGCAAAAGCCCTTTTTGCCTGATGATTTGATCCGCAAGGTAGATGCGGTGTTGGCCAAGCCTTGATCTTATAAGTCGGCTCTGATAAGTAAAGCGAGTCATGCTCCCAAAAAAGGAAATAATCGAATACGCCTGTACATTGAATATAGACTTGATCGGTTTTACCGATGATTCACCTTTAAACAATCATTCATGCATATTTCAGCAATGGCTCGATTCCGGCAATGCAGGTGATATGAAATGGCTTTATAAAAATCCTCAAAATCGCTACGACCCCCATGCGCTCCTGAATGATGCCAAAACAGTTATCTGTGTTGCAATCAGCTACTTTTCAAATTCGCTTCCTTCGCGAGAGCATATATCGAAATATGCCGCTTCAAATGATTACCATACTGTTTTAGGTCAGAAATTGCGTGATCTGGCGCAACATATGCAAAACTTCGATCCCGGCCTCAATGCACGTATTTGCGTTGATTCAGCACCTTTTGCAGAAAAGGCGTTTGCCAACAGGGCCGGAATCGGCTGGCAGGGAAAAAACTCATTGATCGTCAACGAAAAATATGGATCGTGGTTATTCCTGGGAGAACTCATCATCAACAGAACATACCCAACGGATCAACCGGCACTCGATCGATGTCAAAACTGCACGGCATGTATTGATGCCTGCCCTACCGGAGCAATCAGGCATAATCGTAGTATAGATGCATCCAAATGTCTCTCCTACATCTCCATCGAACATTCAGGTGCTGGCCAATTGGAATTATATGGGAAATTGTTCGGCTGTGACGAGTGCCAGAAGGCATGTCCCTGGAATACCGATCCTTGTCAAACCCGTGAAAAACAGTTCACCTCTCCTAACAAGCTTTATCTCTCAAGCCTGGAAAATCTTAAATCCATGAGCAATGATGAATTTTCCATGCATAGCAAGGGCACTGCCTTCGAACGCATATCATTTGATCAATTCACAAGAAATCTCCGGACAATCGAAAAATAAACAATCGTTTTTTTCAACAGCACTGCTGAAACTTTTTTTAGGTATCTAAAAGAGGTCTCATGTTACCTCTTTTCTAAAAATTGCAACTGGGATAAGATGAATTCATGCTTTTTAAGGGAGGTCAATTATGCATGCTCTGCGTTTCGTTTACCCGCTCGTTCTTATTATGATTATCCCGTTTTCATGTCTGTTTGGTCAGGAACTCAAACAGGTCATCCTCTACCAGGACATGGCGTATCTTACCATGCAGCTTGAGGCACAGGGGGAACTGGTTATTGAAACTTCCGCTGATATGATTCCTGATTCGATCAGCGCAATTCCAGGACCACAAAGCGCTTTAACAAACATTACTATCGAGCCCAAAAGGGCCCTGTCCGGAAAAGTGCAGGATCTCAAAGGCATACTCAAACAAAAACGCACCCAACTGGCCATTAAAGAAGCTCAGCGCTCCATGATCCTGAAACAAATTGAAATTATTTACAAAAAGGCAGAAGTATCCGGCCCTGAAGAGTCCTTCCAGAAATCGAAACTTGAGGAAAGCCTGGCCTATATCGACACTGCCGTTTCTGAACTGAATGCAAGCCAGATAAGGCTCACCCAGGAGGTCGATGAGTTTGCGGCACAGATCAATGATCTAGAAACCCGACTCAAAAACATATCCAAACAACCCGGATATACCATAACGATTAACGGACAGGGCACTATCGTGGTTTCCTATGCTCTCAACAATGCACATTGGCGACCGGAATACCGTATCTATACAACTCCTGATAAGAACGAGGTGATTCTGGATATATTTGCACGTCTTTGGCAGACAACCGGCAGAGACTGGCATACCGATCAGATTTTGCTCGCAAGTGGAAGACCCAGTTTTGGTGTGGCCGCTCCCAGGCTCGACCCATGGTACATTCCTCAACGTTTTGGAGCAAAAATGCTGCGCCTTGAACAAGCAACGGATCAAGCCATACCTGAGATAGAACCAGTCGAAACAGCGACATCCTATCTGATTGGCCTTACAAAAACCACCGGACTGCCCGGAGATGGAACTCCGAATACAATAAGCATTAAAAAATACACCATTGAAACACAGCTTACAAGAATCTGCATCCCTAAAAGCGACAACCATGTTTTCTTACGGACCGAAGGAATCTGGGATAAGGATTTCCCACTCCTGCCAGGCACCTACAGTGCTTTTGTTGACCAGGTGTTTTCAGGTCGCGGCAGATTTCAAAGGATTGATACAGGTGAGAATCTCCTCATCGATTTAGGACAGGATGAAACCATCACGATTAGGCGAAAAGAAACAAAGCGTTATCATGAGAAAACCATAACAGGCAAAGACAAAACAACTTACAGCTATACGATCGATATTGAAAACACCAGGAATCGGGATATATATATCACCGTGCAAGACCAGATACCGGTCTCGCGAGATGAGAAGATCAAGGTTGATCTGCTGGAGTCAACCCCGGAAACTCGCCCCGACGAAGATGGTATGCTTACCTGGAAACTGCACCTGGATGGACATGCCAAGCATCAGATTAATTTCAGTTTTGCCGTGACAGGTGATATTTTCTTAAAACAATAGACGGGATAAACACAAACACGGCCGTATGTGATATTATAATCCTCACTTTTCCTGAGCTTGAACTCATTTCATATTCTGCATCATGGATAGATCTGCTCAAATCTGTCTGGCCTGTGCAAAAGAAATACAGAATACCTGGACCAGACCGGCAGGCTCATATCTTCAGCAGAAAACTGTTCAACGGAGAATACAACTATCTACAAGAGTAGATAATCCATCAATGAGATGCATAATTTCTTCTTCGGAAAAATTTGTCTCGTGTATAAATTCATTGTCCACATGCTTTGATGGTACAAATGACTGAAGCACGTACAGAGCGGCACCCTGAATCAGTTCCCCGATTCGCATTACGTCTGCAGGTTGTAAAAGCGATCTGGCAAGGGTTGTCCTGAATTCACTGGCACATCCGGCATCTATGATCAGTTTGATGCTCTGTGCTATGGCTTGCTGATTTATCTTTGTGCAAGCCACTAGTGAATATTTATCCAGCGGGGCTTTTACATCCATGGCAATATAATCCACAAAGCGTTCCTGAATGATCTCTCGCAGCATGTCCGGATTGGTGCCGTTGGTATCAAGTTTTACCTTAAACCCCATTGACTTTATCTTCATCAGGAAATCAGGCAAATCGGGATGGATCGTAGGTTCACCACCGGTTATAACCACCCCATCCAGCTTGCCGGTGCGTCTTGATAAAAAATCAAGCACTTTTTCTTCCGGTATGGGATCTGTAAACAATCGTGGAATAACAAGCTCGGGATTGTGACAGTACGGACATCTGAAGTTGCATCCCTGGGTAAAGACTATTGCCGAAATTCTGCCGGGATAATCGATAAACGACGTTTTCTGTAAATATCCTATTTTCACCTGTGTGCTTAAACTCCTTAACTGCCGAGGGGCCGGTTGGATAACATATTCGTTTTTAATGAAA
>JAFGIF010000254.1 GCA_016929755.1 Deltaproteobacteria bacterium
CTGACCAAGGAAATATGGCATAATAACTTTCGTTGAGAAAATAATGGCTGACTGGAAACTTCCGCCAAAAGCAAAGATTTACGAGGCACTGAGCGCTGTTGCCGATGGCAGGGTTGCTTTATCTATAGATGATAACCAGGCCGGGGTAACCTCCTCCAGCGGCACCAAAACCTATAATGTAATGTGGAACGATGACATCAGTGCCATTACCTCGAACGACAATGCCTCGTATTGGCATGGGTACCTGGGCTATCCCATCCTGGCCGCGCTGATGGTGCAGAAAAAACTTCAGTATGATAAAAAGGTGGCCGAACTGATGGCGGGAATCAACTGGAAGCAGGTCAACAGGCAGCACCATAATAATTATGACAAGGCTGTTGCGCATGTCCTGAAATCACTGGAAGAAAAAGGGGCGGATGCAGGCTCAATTCGTCAGGAGGTTGATCGTATTTTTGCACAGATTGAACACCTTGGCCTGCAGAAATTATCGCGTATAAAACGACCGCCAGAAGAACACTGGCGTCGGAGTAAACATTGATGAGCGCTAGCAAGAAAAACACGGGAGAAAAAATATGCCACACAATAATGAAAAATCCGGTCTGAAAGTGCTGGGTGTAAGCGGAAGTCCGCGCAAAAACGGAAACTCGGATATCCTTCTGAAACAGATACTCAACGGCGTTCGTGAATCCGGACTGGAAACCGAGGCCATTCACCTGCCCGACTATCAGTTTCAGGCGTGTATCGGCTGCGAAAAATGCCGCAGGGACAAAATCTGCACCGGGCTGAACGACGGAATGACCCTGCTTTATCCATCTCTACAGCAATCGCAAGGCCTTATCCTGGTATCGCCGACCCACAACTACAACATAACCGCCTGGATGAAGGCCTTCATCGACCGGCTTTATTGCTTCTATGATTTTGCGGATACCCGCCCGAGGTCATGGTCAAGCAGGCTGGCCGGCCAGGGTCGTAAAGCTCTCATAGCAGCAGTATGCGAACAGAAAGATAAAAAAGACATGGGGTTCACCCTGGATGCCATGCGGCTGCCGCTGGAAGCCCTGGGATACGAAATTACCGCCGAACTGGCAGCCTACAGCATATTTGATAAAGGCCTGGTCAAAAAAGAAAATGAAATCATGATATATGCTGCAGATCTTGGTAAAAAACTTGCGAATGACCTGCAGTCATAAACCTCTACGAGTTTTTTATAATAATTGAACTATTAGAGGAGGCGGCATGATACAGATTACCATACTCGGTTCAGGCACATGTGTGCCGACGAAACGGAGGGGAACCCCCGGCATAGCCATCAGGTCAAAAAGCAGCTGGGTTCTTGTTGACGGCGGCAGCGGGACCCTCTCAAGAATGGCATCCGCAGGCATTGACTACACGGCGGTTGACTATTTGCTCTACACCCATATACATCCCGACCATACCCTTGACCTTATTTCGCTGTTGTTCGCAATGAACTACACCCCCGGTTATGAAAGAGACCGGGCGCTGGACATCATCGGCCCAAGAGGATTCAAAAAGTTTTTTGAGGACCTCTCGCGCCCGTATCCATGGATCCGGCCCAAGAGTTTTCCCATGGATGTCATGGAAGTTACCGACGAATATTTTTCTGTAGGATACCTCGGCGTGCAGGCAGCCGAAGTAAATCATGGAGACCTTCCAAGCGTTGCCTATAGATTTACCAACGATGCTGAAACCATGGTAATATCGGGAGACACTGAATTTTGCGATGAAATCGTGGACCTTTCCCGCAAAACGGACCTGCTGTTGTGCGAAGCTTCATTCCCCACAGATGAATTTGATACCCAAATGCACTTAAGCGCCTCTTTGGCCGGCAGAGTTGCCTGCCTGGCTCAGGTCAAAAACCTGGCGCTGTATCATTTTTATCCCGTCTGTGACGAGTACGATATGAAAGTGCTGTGTGCAAAGGAATATGACGGCCGGATTATCATCACCGAAGACCTGATGGAATTAGAGATCAACCAGAAAACCCTGCGGGTTATCAACAATAGAACCCACCCATGATCAGCAAGCTTGATTCTTCAATGCATCCTTGCAATTGATTCTTCCTCCAGTATTTTTAATGAGGAAACATATCAACGGCTACGACATTTCTTCAGATACTCTCTATCATATTGTCGCTTACCGCATGAGAAAGAAATTCCTTGCCCAAAACGCCCTGACTTTTTTCGGATAGAATCCCTGGAAGATAACAACTGCATCCAACCTCTTTTTATGATACTCTAAGACCATGGTAAAAGTCCCAGCAGAAATAAACGAAACCCCTGAGATTTTCAAAGAAGTTCAGCATGTCCGCCAGCGCTGGATCTGGACCATCGTGGTCGTGATTTCTATCCTTACATGGTATATATTTGCACAGCAGATCATTTTCAGCACACCAGTCGGGAAAAATCCCGTATCCAACCGGATGATAATAATAGTCTGGCTGATCTTCGGAGTTGGCCTGCCGGCATTTGTTATTTCTGCCAGGCTCGAGACCAGGGTCAGATCAGATGGAATATATCTGCGATTCATTCCCTGGCAGCGCACATTTCGAAAAATCGCGCTTGATGATCTTCACGTGGCTCAGGTACGCAATTACCGGCCATTACTGGAATTTGGCGGCTGGGGGATCCGCAAAAACCGTCAGGGCCGGGCATACACCATAAGTGGAACTTTCGGTGTTCAGCTTTTATTTAACTACGAAGCCCCGTTACTGATCGGGTCACAACGCCCCGATGAACTCTCGCGCGCAATTCAATCACAGTGCGATCATCTGCAATCGGAAAAAAGCCCCGCAAAAGATACTTGAAAAACAGACCCGGATATATTTTATTTAGGCGATCCATTTCACCGGGTAATCGATATAATACACCCTGCATGATCCCGGAGTATCAATGTAAAAACCTTACCGTGCAACCCTAGCAAACTGCTGCAATGCCATTATATTATAAAAATATACGCATGCTCGAAAACACTTCGGAATAATGAACATTTCTCAAGCAAGGAGAAAAAATATGAATGGATTAGATCAAAATAAGCGATCATTTCTGGAAGAAAAATTTCAAACCCGGGTCACATTCGACAAGATCGAGAGAAAGCTCTACGGGCACGATATCGCAGCCATGCCCAGTCTTATTAAGCCTCTGGTCGGGAAAACCATCCCTGATGCGGTTGTACAGCCTGAATCAGAACAGGAATTAATTGATCTGATTACATGGGTAAAAGCCAACAATGTTCCGCTGACTCCGCGGGGAAAGGCCTCTTCCGGCTATGGAGGCGTTCTGCCGGTCAAGCGGGGTATAGTAGTTGATTTCTACCGCATGAACAAGGTTGTCACTCTTGATGCTGAAAACAAGACCGCCACCGTTCAAGCCGGAGTGGTATGGGAAAAACTCGATCAGGAACTTGCCAAACATAAACTTACGCTGTGCACCTACCCCTCCAGTTATCCGGGCTCAACAGTCGGAGGATGGCTGGCCCAGGGAGGTGCGGGCATCGGTTCGTATGAGGCCGGCTGGTTTCGTGACACGGTCATCAGTGCCCGGGTGGTTCTTGCGGATGGATCTGTCAGACAGTTCAGCGGGGAGGACCTCGACCTGGTAAGTGATGCGGAAGGTATTACCGGGTTTATCAGCGAAATTACAATCAGTGTCCAGCCCCTGGAAGACATGGACCTGGTTTCCATAGGCTGTCCGGATGCGCATGATCTGCAGAAACTCATCGAGGCCATGATAGCAGAGGAATTGCCGATCTGGTCCCTGTTATTTATCAATCCTCGCATGGCAGAACTCAAGAACAAGTCTCCCTTGATGGAGCATTTGGGGCATCCGGTGGAAAAACGGGTGCTGCTGCCGGCTTCTTATATCACCACCCTCACTTTCCGCACAAAAGATCACAAGACAGTCATGCAGGGGCTGAACAGGATCATCAAACTCTGCGAAGCCGAAATCCTGAGCGAGTCCATATCCGAGCATGAATGGGCAAACCGTTTCAAGCTCATGGTGGTAAAACGACTTGGCCCCAGCCTGGTACCGGCCGAGGTGGTCATTCCGCTCAAATCACTGGGAGACGTAATGCTGGACATTGAAAATAAAATTCAGCAGCCGGTAGTCAAAGAAGGGGTTGTTATCCGACACGGCCCGAACAATGAACCACAGGTCGTAATTCTGGGTTTCATCCCCAGCGACGAGAGAAAATTCAGTTATAATTTTGTATTCGGCCTGTCATTGACCGTGATGAAAATTGCTGAAAAACATGGCGGCAGAGCCTATTCAACCGGTCTCTACTTTACGAAAAAAGCCAAAGAAGTCCTGGGCGGCAAACGCCTTAAACGGCTCAAAGAATATAAAAAAGAGGTTGATCCCAAGGGAAATCTGAATCCCGGCAAAGTCATCGGCAACGGGTTGATGAGCATGGCTATCACACTGGGCGGAATATTCGAGCCCCTGGTGCGCCCGTTCGGCAATTACGTCATCACCCAAATCGGAGAGCGGCCTACAAAGGCGGTGCGTGATATCCCTGCCGATGTGGCCTGGTATGCCTACAGTTGTTCTCAATGCGGCTATTGTATCGAGGAGTGCGACCAGTTTTACGGCAGAGGCTGGGAGAGCCAGAGCCCGCGCGGCAAGTGGTATTGGCTGCGTGAATACATGCAGGGCCGGGAAGAATGGAACCAGTTCATGATCGATACAATTCTGGTCTGCACGACCTGCGAACTCTGCAACCTGCGCTGCTCGGCGGCCCTGCCCATCGAGCCTTCGTGGATGAAGCTCAGGGGGCAGTTGATTCATGAAAAGAAAAACATGACCTTCCCGCCCTTTGAGATGATGGCGGCAGCCCTCTTGAAGGAAGGCGATATCTGGGCCGGCTACCGTAAAGACCGCTCAGTCTGGTTTCCCGAGGACCTCAAGGAAAAACACGCGCCGTCACATCATGCAAAAATCGCCTATTTCGCAGGGTGTACGGCCAGCTATGTAGAGCACGATATTGCCATGGCCGCTGTGAGGCTGCTTGATGAAGCCGGGGTTGATTTTACCTACCTGGGTGAAAAGGAAAACTGCTGCGGCACGCCCATGCTCGTGGCTGGTCTGTGGGATGTGTTTGAGGAAATCATGCGGCGCAATATCCAGGCGGCTAAAGAGGCCGGCATTGATACGATTGTCTCCTCATGCCCGGCCTGTGATATGATGTGGCGCCATGTTTATCCGCAGTGGGCTCAAAAACTCGGGATAGACTATGATATTAAAGCCCGCCATTACAGTGAGATCCTGAGTGAAAAAATCAAGGCCGGAGAATTCTCATTTCCGGATACCGGCCAGGAAAACGTTACTGTGACCTGGCATGACTCCTGCCACATCGGCCGCGTTTCAGGGGTGTATGAACCTCCCAGGGATCTCATTAAGGCCCTTCCTCATGTGAATTTTGTCGAAATGAGTTACCATCATCAGGCAGCCCACTGCTGCGGCAGCGTCCTGACCCTTATCAAGGATCCTCCGATTGCAGCAGACATTGGAGAGGAACGCTTGAGAGAAGCACTGGCAGCCGGAGCTGAAAAAGTGCTGGCCCTGTGCCCCTGCTGTGAGGTTCAGCTGAGGGTATCGGCAAAAAAAAGAGATATACCCGTCGAAATCGTCGACCTGGCCAATTTTGCCTGTGCGGCCCTGGGCTATGATTTTCCGGACCCCAACCCGGAGGTTCACAAACAGTGGGCCGTGTTCGAGGCCATGATCGAGTTGATGACGCCGCAGGGTTTTGCCGATATCATGGCCGGCATGTTGCCCGAACTGATCAATGCCATGCCGTTCACAATGGGCCCTATGATGCGAGCTATTGGTAAGATTCCCGGAGCGCTGGATCTTATGAAACCAATGTTCCCGATCCTCTTTCCACGTCTGATACCCATGATGATGCCCAAAGTCATGCCCACCATGCTCGAGAAAGTTGCGCAAAAGATTCCCATGCCGGATTATATGCGCGAGCAGATGCCCGAGATGATGCCCAAAGTCATGGATAATTTAATGCCGCATATGATCGGGGATGTTGTTCCTCTGGTCACGCAGCCGATGGTCGATTACTTGAAAGGGAAAACACAATGCACGTAAAAATGAAAAATACCCGAAAACAGCGCAGGCATCGTATTCCATTACAGGAGAGGATACATGAAGAGAATTTTCAATCAAAATGCTCCCAAACCTGCCGGTCATTATTCCCGGGCAATAGCCCATGACGGCCTGGTTTTCATATCAGGCCAACTGCCGATTGATCCTGTCAGTGGTGAAAAGCGGCTCGGTTCGATCGAGGAGCAGACCGAACAGGTGCTTAAAAACCTTGCCGAAATACTGAAAGCCGCGGGCAGTGATTTAAACAAAGTTTTGAAAACAACGGTATATATTGCGAATATTCAGTTATGGGACCGTGTCAATACAGTATATGCCGGGATTTTCGGTGAACATCGCCCGGCACGCGCGGTAGTTCCCACCAGGGATCTGCACTTCGGGTTTCTCATCGAGATCGATGCAATCGCATATGTAGACACATAAGCATCTGAATTTCTCCGATGAATCGTTGCTGCTGTATGTGATGCCCCTGGGATTCCTGCAACAATAAGCGAAAAAGAAATACCGCACTATGCAGGTTGCCGTTTCAGCATTGTGCTGTTACATTTAGCGACAACCATATGTCCACACATTAGTTGCTCTGAGAGCTTTAGTACGAGAGGAGATCAATCCATGCTGAAAGATCTGATCCATAAAAACAGAAGCTATCGCCGCTTTAAACAGGAAGTTGCCATTGACAGGCAAACCCTGTATGAACTCGTCGATCTGGCTCGTGTCTCGGCCTCGGCCGCCAACCTTCAGCCCCTGAAATATATCCTGTCCAATGAACCGCACAAAAATGCCATCATATTTCAAGAGCTCGGCTGGGCCGCATATCTGAGGGACTGGCCCGGACCGGAAGAAAGCCGGAGGCCTTCGGCATACATCATAATCCTCGGGGACAAGACCATTGCCCCTGCTTTCGGTTGTGATCATGGTATTGCCGCCCAGAGTATTCTGCTGGGCGCCACCGAAAAAGGCCTGGGCGGCTGCATGATAGCTTCGATCAACAGTAAGAAACTGCGTGATTCCCTTACCATCCCCGAAAAGTATGAAATCCTGCTCGTCATTGCCCTGGGTAAACCCGCAGAAAAGGTTGAAATCGAGACAGCGGGAGCTGGTGGCAGCATTGAATACTGGCGCGATAATGCCGGCGTGCATCACGTGCCCAAACGCCCCCTGGACGAGATCATTATCGACTGATCTGTGTAAGGAATACGTTACATAGTGTGGTGATATCTACCGCAGCGCTTTGCAAACAGGGAGCGGCAGATGATATTGCCCCCCTTGAATATCCGGCAGCCGCAGATCCGTTTTTGACGATAGCGCTAGTAGATGCCGCCCGTGAACTGAATATCGACTGGCACCTCGAAATCTCCGCATCGGTTGACACGTTTTATGAAGCCCAGGAGCGTAGAGATTCATCAGCCAACAGGCATCTGCTGCGCCGGCTTGTCGGTATCACCGAAGAATACCGCAGGCTCAATGTGCTCAACTTTGAGATGGAGACCGGTACGCTTTTTAAGATGGGCAGGGTTTATGGTTTTGCCGCAGGCTGTGTCTGTTCGGTCCTGGCCGAGCGTACCTCAGATGAAGAGGGAGTGCAGTCCATGAAGAAAATTTCCGAAGATAGTGCAATTCAGGTTGCTCTCAGGGTCGTTGAAATCTATAATCCCGATCGAGGTTAGCCATCATTTCAAACTGAGGATGATGCCCGGACAACACACAGACAAGCAGGCAATGGACAACATGATCATCGATGAAAATCAAAAAAGGTCCTTGAAATCATTGGCTCTCCCGTAATCCAAACCACAAAGCAGGAGGTCGAAGAGATAATTGATTACCCTGATATCTGTTACTCACTGGATCTATGCCCATGAAATCTTTCTGGTCTGGCTGGGCACACTATCCATAGTCACACTGGTCCTGAGCCTGATTGTTCTACCTTTCCTGGTTGCAGGCATTCCCGAAGACTATTTTTTAAACCAGAGACAAAATCCATCTGACTTTCGTATGCAACATCCGCTCCTGGGGATCATATTCCATATCGGCAAAAACACTCTTGGGGTTGTATTTGTCCTGGCAGGCACGGCCATGCTCGTCCTGCCCGGCCAGGGGCTGATTACGATTTTCATCGGAATATCATTGTTGAATTTCCCTGGAAAACGCAAACTTGAGAGATTTCTGGTGCAACTGCCCGGTTTGCTCGCAACCATAAACTGGATGCGCTCCAGGACGAAGCATCCCCCGCTCATAGTGCCTGGACATTCTGAGGCCGCAGCGAAAAGAAATGATCATCTATGAAGAGATTCCTTACAATGATCAAAAGAACCGGGATGTTCAAAACCAATGAACAATATAGTATAAAAACATAATGCATCTGGATCACATAATCATTAATCAGAACAAATTCCCTACCAGGAAACATTACCCATTCAACCTGAAGATTTTTCAGGAAACCAAGGAGATTGTTCTGGGCTCTCCGGTTTCCTTTTTTATCGGGGAAAACGGCACAGGCAAATCAACCCTGCTCAAAGCACTGGCATACAGATGCGGCATCTACATCTGGAAAGGCACTGAAAGAAAGCGCTGTGAGGTCAATCTCTACGAGGAAGAACTCTACCGGGCTCTTGATATCGAGTGGTCGAACGGCAAGGTGCCGGGATCTTTCTTTGCGTCCCAGATATTTCATAATTATGCCCAGATTGTCGACGAGTGGGCCTCGGCAGACCCTCTTGTGCTCGACTATTTCGGAGGCAAGTCCCTTATGACCCAGTCACACGGGCAGTCTCTGATGTCATACTTCAAAACCCGCTACCTCATCAAAGGAATCTACTTTCTGGATGAACCGGAAACAGCCCTTTCTCCCAGGACCCAGCTGGAATTGCTCAATGTGTTGAAACACATGGGTGATGCCGGGCATGCCCAGTTTATCATTGCTACCCACTCCCCGATTCTCATGGCCTGTCCTGGAGCCGATATTTTCAGCTTCGATCATATTCCCGTCGGCCGGATTGAATATGAGGACACACAGCATTACCGGATTTATAAAAACTTTTTCGAAAAC
>JAFGIF010000037.1 GCA_016929755.1 Deltaproteobacteria bacterium
ATACTCGTGGGGCCCCACCCACATCATCGAATCCAACACAAAAGTCTCAGGAGTGGAATTTCAGCGCTGTCTCAATGCCTTTGACGCTCAAAACAGATTCGCCCCGTGCTTTGATCCGGCAGAAAAAATGAACCTGCAGGCAGATACGGTGATCGTGGCCATCGGCCAGGCGACAGACAGCTCCTGTCTCGACTGTTGCGGTATTCAGGATTCTCCTGTCGATCCGCTCACACTGCAAAGCCGTGATGCCATGATTTTTGTAGCAGGCGACCTTGCACAGGGTCCCTCTTCGGTGGTCGAAGCCATGGCTTCGGGCAGGCGGGCCGCCGAATCTGTCAATCGATTACTTGCAGGCGTTGACCTGCACTACGGCCGTGCGTATGCAGGACCCATACAAACCGATTTTGAGATCGATACCAGTGGGGCAACTGAAAGAGAACGGATGGTAATTCCACAGCGGACTTTTGAGGGCCAGGGGGACTTTGGGGAGCTGGAACCGGTGTTCGATCATGAAACCGCCCGTCTGGAGGCCCAGCGCTGTTATTCGTGCGGCCAGCCTTTCGGCAAACACCGCACCTGCTGGTTCTGTCTGCCCTGTGAGGTGGAGTGCCCGCATGATGCCTTGTGGGTGGAAATACCATATTTGTTACGATGACAGAGTATGTAATAATAGCATTTATATGGTGTTTATAGAAAAAATACGGAGGGAAAAAAATGAAAATTTATTCGTTTGATAAATCGTATCAGCTCTTTGCAGAAGCCCAAAAACTTATCCCCAACGGAATTTATGGACCTCGCAGCCCGTTTTTCCTGACCTATGGCTCGTATCCCTGCTTTTTTACCCGCGGCAAGGGCTCACACGTGTGGGATGTGGACGGGAATGAATACATCGATTATATGTGCTCGTTCGGCACCAACCTCCTTGGCATGTGCGACCCCGAAGTGGATAATGCCGCCCTGGGCCAGATGAAACTCGGCGACTCCTTCACCCTGCCTACCGACCGCTGGAACGAATTGGCCCGCACCATGGTGGAGCAGATCGATGGCATGGACTGGGTGGCCTATGCCAAAAACGGCTCGGATGTAACTACGTATGCCACAACCATAGCCCGTCAGCATACCGGCCGTAGGAAGATTATAACAATCAAGGACGCCTACAACGGTTCGCACTTCTGGTGCTCCCATGGGCACAATGGTGTACCCGAAGAATACAGCGCGCATGTGCATTCGTTTGAATTCAACCGAATTGACCAGCTCAAATTACTGGTGGACGAGTTTAAAGGGGATATTGCCGGAATCATGGTCACCCCGCACCATCATGCGGCCATGGCAGACCAGGTCCTGCCAAACGAGAGTTTCTATCCGGAACTGGAAGCGATCTGCAAGCAGGAAGGAATTGTCTTAATCATGGACGACATACGGTGCGGCTTCAGACTTCATGCCGCCGGCTCACACTGCTACTATGGTGCGGACCCCGACATCATCTGCTTCGGCAAGGCCATGGCCAACGGCTATCCGATCGCGGCCATAATGGGCAAAACCGATTTCAAACCGGCAGCCGAAATGGTCTTTTTCACCGGCACCCACTTCTTTGCGGCCGTTCCCATGGCGGCAGCCATGGCAACCATTAATATTATTAACCGTGACCACATCATCGAGCACATCTATAAAAAAGGCCTGAAGCTGAAAGAGGGAATCGAGTCTCAGGCCAAAGACATGGGTCTGGAGATCCACTACACCGGACACCCGGTCATGCCCTTCATGCGCTTTGCAAACGATGATGACTTTTCACTCAACCGGTTCTTCTGCGGCGAGGCGGCCAAGCACGGCATCTTTCTGCACCCTCACCACAACTGGTTTGTCTGTAATGCCCACAGCGAAGATGATATCGAGCACACCCTGGAGGTAGTCGGCGAATGTTTCAAGCTGACAAAAGAAAAGATGGTCGAGAAGTAACAGCAATCCCTTGCTGCTGAAGATAAAGAAAACACACTAATCATAAAGGGGGCTACATGTCACGACCAGCAATCAATGTCGCCGTTGAAAACCTGATCGAAGCGGGCATCGACCATGTCTTCGGCATTCCGGGCGGAGCTGCCCTGCTGCTCTATGATGCTCTGTATGAACACAAAGATGAAATCCGCAGTGTCCTGGCGCGCCAGGAAGGGGCTGCAGCCTGTATGGCCGACATGTACGGAAGGCTGACCGGCAAACCCGGGGTCGTCATTGCCCAGGGGGCCTGGATGGCTTCCAACGCAGCTTTCGGTATCCTGGAGGCCTATCTGGCCGGTTCCCCGATGCTGATCATTGCTGACACCAGTGATTACAGCGGACTTTCCCAGCACGGACCCTGGCAGAATGGTGCCGGCGAATACGGTGCCTTCGATCTGGTGGGTATCATGCGCTCGATGTCGAAATATACGACTTATGCCACAAATGCCGACGAACTGGTGCACGGCATCCGGCTGGGCATCAAGCACGCCACTACCGGCAGACCTGGACCGGCCTGTGTTATCGGACGGATGAACGCATTTTCGGGCCAGGTCGACCCTGAAACATCCAATCCCAGATTGTATCCGCTACATGGCCACATCAATATTTCTGCAGCCAGTATGTGTGAGGCCGATGCCGACAAAATTGCCGATCTTGTACTTGCCGCTGATAAACCGGTAATGATAGCCGGGCGGGGTATTCACAGTGCCAGGGCCCATACCGAGCTGCAGGAACTGGCCGAGCTGGTGGGCATGCCGGTTGCTACCAGTTACATGGGTAAGAGTGCTATTGTTGAAACACACGAACTTGCCCTGGGAACCATGGGCGGCATCGGGCAAAGAGTTGCCAATCACAAGATCACGGACGCGGATGTGATCCTGGCGGTGGGAACCTGCCTGGCACCGGAAAACACCAAAATGCTCAGTCCCGATTTTATCAATCCCGAACGACAAAAGATCATCCAGATCGATATCGAGCCGCTTAATGCCGGATGGACCTTCCCGGTAACGCTCGGGGTGGCATCCGAGGCCAGGCAGGGATTAATCATGGTGATCGA
Source organism: Deltaproteobacteria bacterium (assembly GCA_016929755.1). Lineage (GTDB taxonomy): Bacteria > Desulfobacterota > Desulfomonilia > UBA1062 > UBA1062 > JAFGIF01. The sequence goes on from JAFGIF010000037.1 coordinate 3,050, forward strand.
TGCCATCAAACGCAAATCAGCCACACTTGATGTGAGCGGCCGCATTGCGAACTTAAAAAAACTAAAAGACGAACTGGGCTTTTTCCGCTGTAATGAATTCGCCTCAGACGAAAGTCCGATCGCACCTGAGAGAATCGTCCATGAAGTCAACCAGATTGTTGATAAGAATACGATTATTTGCCTGGACGCCGGAAACAACCGCCAGTGGTTCGCCAAACACTTCCAGACCAAAGCAGCCGGGCAGCTTTTTGCTCCGGGCGGAGTCGGCGGGGTCGGCTGGGGAGTGCCGGCGGCCCTCGGGGCCCAGATTGTTTTACCCGATAAAAAGGTGATCGGGATATGTGGTGATGGCGGCATGATGATGATGCTGCACTGCCTGGAGACAGCCAAACACTACAAGGTTCCCATCACCTACGTGGTTTTAAACAATTCTGTCCTGGGCAATGTCAGGGATTTCCAGGCCCCGGAGCGCAAGATTTCGACCAGCTACCCTCCTCCCGATCTTATCGCATATGCCAAAGCTGCGGGTATCGAGGGTATACGGATTAACGATCCAGACAGCCTTGGAGCAGCTCTGAAACAGAGCCTGAACAGCAGCAAACCTTGCCTGATAGAGGTGATCACCAAGGAAGAACAGCACTTCAAACTGATGAACTGATAAAGAAGAAAGAGCAGAAAAGTAATGCCTGCTCTACTGCGGATGCATTGTGTATTTAAAGGAGGTTTCGTATGCCGATACCTGTTTTGGTTGTGTTTTACATCGTGGCTCCGGCCTTTATCATCTATTTGTGCCACAAGTATTCCTTCCTGGATAAGCTCGGCGCAGCACTGATCTGCTACGGTGTCGGAATGCTGATCGGCAACATAGGTGTATTGCCGCAAAACCCACAGGCCGTGCAGGAAACCTTTATGATCGCTTCCATTCCCCTGGCCCTGCCGCTGCTGTTGTTTTCGCTTGATCTGAAAAAATGGTCGCGCCTTGCAGGCAAAACCTTTCTCTCGTTTTTATTCGTCATAACCTCAGTACTGGTTGCAAGTTTCATTGCGCACATGATCTACCGGTCGAACCTGGAGGGCAGCTGGCAGGTGGCCGGCATGCTGATCGGGGTCTACACCGGGGGCAGCGCCAACCTGAACGCCATCGGCCTGGCCCTCAAGGTGGATGAGCATGTCCTGGTATTGACCAACACGGCCGACATGCTGATGTGTACACCCTACTTCCTGTTCATGTTATCCTATGGCCAGCGGTTTTTTCAAAAATTCATGCCGGCTTTCTGTGCAGCCCCGGCTGAGCGGTCCTCAAAAGAAGCAATCGATGCCGCCTGCCGGGATGCCGAGATCGAGGATATCAATAACTATGTGGGTATCTGGCGCCGGCCGATCCTGATCCCGCTCCTGGGTGCAACCGTTGTCTCCCTGGTAATATTCGCAATCTCCGCCGGGGCTTACACACTGGTACCCAAGGAGTACAATATGGCGGCGCTGATGCTGACTATCACCACCCTGGGCATCCTGGCATCTTTCATCCGGCGAATCCGTGAAATCAAGATGAGCTTTCAGCTCGGCCAGTATATCATCATGCTCTTCTGCATCGTAGTAGGCTCGATGGCTGACCTGAGGATGGTCGTACATGCCGCCCCGGCCATCATGATTTTCACCTTTATCGTGGTTTACGGCTCGCTCACCATTCACGCCATTCTGGCCATCATATTCCGCATCGATGCCGACACATTTATCATTACCTCGATCGCCGGGCTTTTCTCGCCGCCCTTCGTGCCGGTGGTGGCATCGGCCCTGAAAAACCGGGAAGTAATCCTATCAGGACTTACCACGGGAATAGTGGGCTATGTCATCGGCAACTACCTCGGTATATTTTTTGCGTACTTCTGTAAAAATCTGCCGTTTTGATCCAGGGAGGTAGCGCTGCTTGGAACAGGTGGCGCATAAAGGCTCACATCAGTTTAATGAACCGCTTATCACTTTGCATGTATTCAGGTTGTTGACCCTGGTTTGACATCCTGCATCAGCAGCGCAAGAAGCAAGGCTGCTCCGAAGAGCACGGTGATCGCGGTCATATTGAAGAAGAACACAATGGGAAGACCGCTTATCTGCCCGCTCAGCATTAAAATCCCATTGGAAGTGGCTTCCGGCACCGGATGAGTTCTTTCTACCGCATAGGTCAGCCCAACCGGCATTGCCGAGATAAGGAAAAAGCCGAAGACAAACCCGCAAATACCCAAAAGCACAATAGAGGAGAGATGCTGCAGCAGCAGGGTGAGGGGAATTGCCATGCCTGCCGCCAATATCAGGAATATTTTTCTTTTATGGTACTTATCTGAAAACGCAGACAGGATTACCGCGCCGAATATCCCTCCGATTACAATCAACCCGCCCACGATGCCCGGTGCAAGCGTCGAATCAATATCCAGAGGCCTGTTCTTGAATATATAATCAATTTTTGTCAAAATAGCATTAAACGAGCCAACTCCTATAAAAAACAAACCCAACAGGTAGAGAAAATCCTTATTCCGGAAAAGCGATTTCAGCCCGACGGTCATGGATACCTTTTTTTCGGCAGCGATCGGATTGGGCGGCTCTTCAGGCTTGTCCTTCACAAATATAAAAAACAGAATCATTGAGATAAGCGCAGGTATCCCGTACACATAAAGGATGACATCAATCCCCTGTTCGACAGTGCCTACTTTGCGGTAATGCGCCAGGATAAAATCCGTGGCAAACATGACCGTGGTAAATCCGATGAACATGGACATGGTCAGCAGTCCCGACGCCAGCGCTTCCTCATCCTCGGGAAACCAGTTTGAGGCCAGCTTGGTGAAGGCATTGAGCACGAAAGGTTGTGCAATGGCGCATCCTATCATACAAACCAGCAGCCAGCCGTAATTAGGGGCGAAAATGCGCATGAATCCGCACAGGCCGATAAGGATGACGCCGATGCCCGCACCCCGTTTTAATCCGAAGTTATCGATGCACCAGGCGGCTGGGATGCAAAAGGGTAGCCACGCGAGCATGGCTAATATTGCCAGAAGATCTATATAGCCGATATTTCCGGCTGTGTATACAGCGGCCGCGTCTCTGGCTATGGGCGCAAAGGTCATCCACATGATCTGGGACATTGCTATGATAAACATGAAAACCACCAGCACTACCCAGCGGTACGGGGTCACGGATGTCTTGATTTGCTCCATAATGTAACCTCCCATAAAGAATCATTATATTACTTTATATAAATCAAATAAACGGAGGAACCCTCATAATTTTAAACAATCTTATGTAAGCATCACGAACTCGATAGACTTTCAGTATACACCATTTCATAAAATTTTACTCTCATGATTTCATATGGTTTTGTTATTACGCCTCACTCATAGACTTAAAAATCATTAAAAAGACAGGTCG
>JAFGIF010000255.1 GCA_016929755.1 Deltaproteobacteria bacterium
AAACTGAAATTTAATTGCTTATTTACTAGATTATATATGGTGTTTCGATTTTCTCGGAAAATGGCGAAAAAGATCAAGCTCGATCTTATCGATCTTGATGTAAGCGTACCCCTATCGGAGAATCCATTTCTTGATTGGACAACACATCTTTTTACCGCGGATCGAACACAATATATAATTGTAACCAACACTTTTTCCTTGTTATCCATAATTTTTCCCGGCAGGGGGATTACCGGAGAGAGTGAATTTATCACACAAACACTTTCAATGATGCGGCAATACATGCATGCAGAGTCCTTTGAATTGATATTTGAAAGAATAATCGTGCCAAACATCAGGCAGATCTTTCTGTCGAAATCGTCTGATAGAAGGGTGACAGGCTCGATGAACAAGCTGATCGATATAGCTAAATACTATTTGTTATATGATGATATAAGCCCGTATGAAACTTCCCGGCGGATCAATGAAATACCGATGTCGTACCTGGAACATGCGACCCCGGAAGAGGCTTTTCCCAGATTAAAACTGAAATCATGAAAAAATGAAATGTGGTCGTATCCTAAAGTGATGCAACTGAGTATAGTCTACTGCGACAAATCTTGAATTCGGTTAGAAAGGAGGGTGTTTATGGTTATTGATATGCACATTCACCCGTTCTGCAAGGAGGTGAGCGTAACGCCAAGTCTCCAGCAGGCTGCAGAGCGGATCTACGGGCCTTTGCTCGACAGGGAGCGCTTCAGTCATTTCTCTGCGCTTTTTGAGTTTGTCTTTACCCAGATTAGTGTGGATGACATTATCAGGAGCATGGACGATTCCGGCTTGGATAAGGCCGTAATCGTGGCCGCGGATTATACAACCGCCAAAGGGGTTGTAGCGGTGACCAACAATGATGTGCTGAAACTCACCAGGATGTATCCTGAAAGATTTATTCCCTTCTGCAGTGTCGATCCGACAATGGGACTCTCCGCGATCGATGAACTCGAACGCGCGGTTGAGGCCGGGTGCCGGGGTTTGAAACTGGTACCCCCTATTCAGTTGTTCGACTTTTCCGACCCGAAACACTTTTCCCTGTGGGAAAAGGCCCTGGAACTCGATATCATCGTCTGGACACATTGTGCGCATCAGGTTTCCATTCCGGGTACGGATGCGCGCCTGGGGCACCCCATGCTCATTGAACCGGTGGCGCTGAGATACCCCGGGCTGAAAATTGTCCTGGGTCACTGCGGCTGGCCCTGGCTGCTGGAAACTGCATCAATGGTTGCACGACATGCCAATGTCTATGTTGATATTTCGGTATATATAGATCGATATCACTATTTTCCCTGGGACATATATTCCCTCGATAATGTAGAGCATAAAGTGCTCTTTGCTACTGATTATCCGCTGCATTCATTCAAAGAAACCCTTGATGCGATCGATGCACTCGATATCCCGCAAAGCTTCAAACAAAAAATCCGCGGAGACAATGCCAGGCAGCTTCTCAGGATCGAATGAAACGGTATTTTTATGATTTCGTTGAGGCGGGTATTACAGAGCCGGGCGGAAAATAAATTTTTATAGGCAGGTGAATAAATGTTGATATTTCGCTTACGAAAAATATTTCTTTTGGCTCTTATCGTGGGGAGCGCGATAATACCGCTTACTTTCATCCGGATCGATGAACCGACACCACGGTTGCTTTTATTTAAGATGCTGGCCAAAACCGGCTCACTGGCGGGAGCAGTTCTTATGTTCTGGCAGATGCTTCTGGGATTCCGGGGAGCTGTATCACGGCTGATCCCGGATCTTATCTGGGTTCTTGGGCTGCACAAAAAAATCGGCCCCTGGATTACCGTTTTGGTTATATTGCATCCGATATTCATCACACTGTATTACCTGGACAAGCATGAGACTAATCTGTTTGCTATCACTCAATTCTCTTCATTCGATATTTTCGTTGTGCTGGGAATCATATCTCTGGTGCTGCTGTTTCTTGTCGTTGTCAGCAGCCTGTACCGGTTGTCATTCAAAAATTATACAACCTGGTTTTCTATTCATCTGACTAGTTATATTCTTTTGCCTTTTGTATTCATCCATAGCTTTCCGATCGGCATGACCATCAATGAAACTGCATTGGGATATCTGTGGCGTGGTTTTGCAGCCATACTGATAATCTTTTATCTTTTCAGAATGGCAGTGAGGTTGGGCATGTTTGTCAAGAAACATCAGGTAACAAAAGTTACAAAAGAAGCACCCGATGTTACGCGGATTACCATGCGTCCCAAAAGCGGCAAGGTTAATCCAAAAACCGGCCAGTTTGTCTTCCTGCGCCGGGGAATAACAGGTAGCGCCCGGCCATTTACTGTTTCGCATTACAACCGGCAGACTGGCGAGATTTCAGTCACGGTAAAAGCCCTCGGGAAGATTACCACTGCCCTGCAGGAAGTCCGGTCCGGGGAAACCATGTTTATCGAAGGTCCATACGGGATTTTTACCCATGCCGCCTTGCAGAACAACCGGCCACTCGTGATGATTGCCGGGGGCATCGGCATAACTCCTTTTATCAGGTTGTTTGACGAGCTGGCCTATGAGCCCGGGATAGAACTGCATCTTTTTTACGGGAACAAGTACACACACGAAATTATCTATCGGGAAGAGATCGATAACGTCGAACATGTCAATGTCGTTCATGTCATGAGTCATGATTCTGATTACCCGGGAGAGAAAGGTTTCATAACGGTCGATATGATAAAAAAATATCTGAATCGAGAGCTGAAGGAGTATGAATTCCTGATCTGCGGGCCGCCCGTAATGACAACAAAGATTATTGAATCACTGCTGCTTGAAAATATTTCCGCTGATCAGATCCATTACGAACGTTTTTCCTATTGATAGGCTATAATCGAATTTTTTGATACAGTTGTTGAATGTTTTAAGCTAAGGCATTTTCTTGACTCATACGCGATACAAGGGTAGTCAATTGGCATGATTCACATAGCAATAAGCGCCTGCCTGCTCGGCGAGCCAGTGCGCTATGACGGGAATAATCGTAAAACAGAACATACGCTGCTTGATCGTTGGAAAGCTGAAGGTCGTCTGATTCCTCTCTGTCCGGAATACAATGGCGATCTGCCGATTCCCCGGCCTCCGGCGGAAATCATTGGCGGCGACGGTAAGGCTGTACTGGCCGGCAAGGCAGAGGTTATCAACCGACTGGGCGATGAGGTAACTTCAAATTTCATTGACGGTGCCCAAAAGGCTCTTGCCACTGCCAGCACAAAGAAATGCAGGCTGGCGATTCTGACCGAAAACAGTCCCTCATGCGGCAGCAGCTGGATCTACGACGGGAGTTTTTCAGGGGTAAGAATTCCCGGGCAGGGTGTCACAGCGGCACTGCTGGAGCAATATGGTATCCGAATATTCAATCAGTATCAGATTGAGCAGGCGCTGATCCATCTGGAACGGCTCGATCAATAGAAAAACCGGCAGGTTTCATTTGTGATTAACGTTAGTGCCGGATACGAATCTTATGATCTCACCGATCGAAAAAAATGGAAGATAAAAATTCAGCGGGAGAAAGACTCATGAAAGGCAAAGCGCTTTTAATAGGGAATTCAGACGGAATCGGCCTGGTCGCCACCAGGGAACTTTTAAGACGCGGATGGGAAGTGACAGGCATTTCAAGAAGTGCCTCCTCGATTCAGAATACGGCCTACGAGCATATTGTG
>JAFGIF010000256.1 GCA_016929755.1 Deltaproteobacteria bacterium
GACCCTGGATCCTTCCAGTCCCGCCACCTTACCCATGTCTATAAGATGTTGTGCCACGACATTGGTCTTATGGGTATGCAGCATAATCGGTATACTCTCACGTTCAACTGCAACCACGGTATAGGAATATTTTCGATGGCCGGATAGCTCGTCCCGTGTCAGATACAGGGACCGGCCCGGGAGTAATAACTCATGCAACCTGCCAGGGTTGGGAAGAAAGGCCGTTGTTTCCTCTTTCTCCTTCAGGCATCGCACCACAAACCGGTTCGGCCGGGCAATGAATTCAGCCTTTTCAATATCATGGAAGAATCGCATTGGGTATTGACCTGCTCAATTCGTCGGACGGTTTTGCCGGATATTCGCAGTTTAGAATTCCGAATACACCATTACATTCCCTGGTTTTCTTTTAGCCTTCTTCGGTTTAAAAAGGCAGACAAAAACGTTTCTTCAGCATTTCGATATAACTTGCGCTGACAATTGACAGGCATGTCTTTTAATGCCACTTTGCTATCGAAACCGATATAATTTCAAAAATAATATGGCTCCTGACGCATCAATTCTGGTTTATTTGTGCATAAATGGCATCTTTTAAACTAATAGATGTTCCATAACAAACAATTAATTAAAACATTATTTTTCAGGCCTGATAGACCATCAGCTTTCATTACTTTAGAAATAATAGGAGGCGAATCCCCGCTTAAAATGTTCATTCTTCCAATTTCACCGGGGTCTTAAACCCGGGAGGCTTAATGGCAAGCACCGAACACGTAATTTGGTCGAGAATAGCCTCTGCGGTATTGCCGATGATCAGTCCTGATATGCCGGTGCGGGCGACCGTCCCCATGACGACCAGATCCGCCTGCAACTGCACCGCCAATGGTGCGATTACTATTTTTGCCGGTCCCCGGGGGAGATGAACGCCCGGCGAGAGGTAATCATAAGCCTCCTTGCCGATCCAACTGCGCAAATTTTCGGATAGCCTGTATATTTCCTTCATGTGGAGTTCATTCTCTTTTTGAACGTAATTGCCCAGGCCTTCCGGCGACACGCCGCCTCTTGCACCCAACATGCCCTCAAAAAGGGCTTCCCAGGCGTGAACAATATGCAGAGACGCAGAGTCGGAAAGCGCCAGTGAGGCGGCCAGTTCCAAAATCTCACGGTTAAGATCATGCTCTGAAGGTCGGGGAACCAATAGATCGAAATCGACAGATGCCAGTATGCTGCTGTAGTTAGGTTTCTCTGGCTGTTTCATCAGCCAGACCGGGCACGGACATTTCCGGAGAAGATGCAGATCGTCACTGCCGAAGAGCCTGTGCGTCCAACTCGGATTCTCCGCAGGTTTGATCAGCAGATCATACCCATTTTTCAGTACGGCCCGGATCGCCTCAAGGTAAGTCTTTCCAACAAATACTTCCAGCCGGATTTGCAGACCTTTACTGAAAGATTGAACCATTGTTTCCAGAATTTTGCGATGCTCAGACTCCACGGCGGCACGCAATTCATCGGATGTCGATCCTGCGGGCAGGATGCCGATACTTGCACTTATCATCTGGGGAGGTATTACGTCGACAATAGTAAGGTCTGCCTGATTGTTTTCCGCCAGCGAGAACGCGCGTGCAAAAGCCGACTCTTGTTCCACATTTGGTTCGTTAAGATAGAGGATATTTTTGAAACGTTTCATAGCTAACCTCATGCAGTTATGTTTTAGAATTAAACCACCCGCTGGCAATTCACCCATCAGACAGGGGAAATCCTCTTCAGTTCTTTGATATAGCTTGACTTGCCGATAACGAGCAGACAATCTCCGCCAAGCAAATGCTCAGCAGGATTGATCGTCGTGATCTGTTCCTGTCCTCTTCTTATGCCGACTAGGGTTACGCGGAACTTTTGTCGAAAATGGAGTTCCGCCAGGGACTTGTCTGAAAGTTCCGAATCATCCGCCACCTTGATTTCAGCAATTTCAAAAAAATCTGTGTCTTCTGAGTCTCTTTGCACATCAACTTGATTCAGGATATTTTCAGCATCTTTCAATCCATCCGGATGTCCCATAAGTAGCAGACGGTCTGCCGGAAAAATACTGAAGTCCGGCGCCGGCTCATAAAATATGCGCCCTCCCCGACTGACAGCCAGAATAGATATTCCCGATGCTGATAAGGACAATTCCTTTATGCTCTGCCCGGCAGCCGAAGCGTCCGAACGAATACGAAGCTCAAGAAACGAAACAGGCCAGTCAATACTTTCAGGGAGGAAGTCCATCGCATAGGTCAACGCGTCGGCCGCCTGTTCTGTTGCATCCCTAAAAGGCCGGAAAACCAGGTTGGTTCCAGCTTTTTCCAGCTCAGTAGCTTCCTTGCTGTTTGTTGCGGTCAAGGCCACCTTCCCGGTATATCTGTCTTTCTTAAGATTATGGATAAGTGCCAGGTTCATCTCTATAGACCGAACAGTGCTGATAACCCATCTCGCCTTTTTCAACGGCAACTGCTCATGCATCTCCGGGTCAGCCATGTCCCCGTAAAGAACAGGCACTCCTCTCCTACGCCACTTATCCAAAGCGCCGGGGTCGAAGTCGACACCTACGATGGCATTCTTTCGCCGAAGAAGGTGCTCCATTAGCCCGCTACCATAATTACCCAATCCCACTAAAATGACGTCGACTGCCTCTGTTGCCGCCAGGCTGTCTATAGCCGCTTCCCGATAGGGATTTCGTCTTTCGAAAATTTTCAGGGGGAATGAGAGAACACGATAAAGCGGGTCGGAATAGAGGATCATGTAGGTGGACAGGAATATGGTCACCACTCCCACAAGGGTGATGAGCCCCACGATCCCTTCGGTAATGTGTCCGATACTCAATCCCAGGGCCGCTACGATCAGTGAAAACTCGCTGATTTGAGCCACCGTTAGACCGGCGAGAAAACCAGTGCGGCGGCGGTACCCCATCACCCCCATGATAATCAGAACAATGAGCGGGTTGCCGACGAGTACAAAAATCGAGAAAACCAGAGACGCACCCAATTGCGAACCCACCATGGACCAATCCAATCGTGCGCCAAGATCTATAAAGAAAAACAGAAGGAGAAAATCCCGTAGGCTTGTGAGCCTTGCACTAATAGAATCCCGATACGTCGTGGACGCAAGTGATACACCGGCCAGAAATGCGCCGACCTCCTTGCTGAATCCCAAGAGCTCACTCCCCGCTCCGAGAAGGACCGCCCATGCGATGGCGAACAGCGTCAACAGTTCCAGCGAATACGCGAGACGCTGGGTCAGGTATGGAATGACATATTTCATCAGCAGGGCGACCGCTACTAACAGTCCCACGCCTTTTGCGCTGATCATCAGAAACGAGAGATATCCCGAACCCTCCCCGCTGACAGATGACCCCAATGTCGTCAGTCCGACCAGCGCCAGAATGGCTGCGATATCCTGAACAATCAGAAATCCAAGCGCAATCTGCCCATGAAGAGAGTCTATTTCTTTTTTGTCTGACAGGAGCTTTACGATGATGATCGTGCTTGAAAACGTAAGCGCAACCGACACATACGCGGCGCTGAGATACGAAATGTCCATGGCAATGGCTATGCCAAACCCGATCAGCGACGTAAACACAATCTGCCCGAGGCCGGTAGCCAGGGCGACAGGCCCGGTGGTTCGGATCAGATTCAGGTCGAGCTTCAGCCCAACGATAAACAGCAGAAGGGCTATGCCGATATGGGCCAGAAGCTCGATCTGCTCATAGCTTTGTATTATGCCCAGAAACGAGGGACCGGCCATAATTCCCGTTGCCAGGAACATAATGATCAAGGGCTGGCGCAGTTTCTGACCGATAATTCCGGTCAACGTCGCAATTCCCAAAATAGCAGCTATTTCAACGAATACATTTCCATCGAACATATCTTTCAACCCTCATTAGCATAAACATAATACCAAAGTGACGGGCAAATATTACGGCATAATGGGCGCATAACGTTAGGTTATTCAGGAAAATTTGCCGGTCCAACAATTGGTTCTAAGGGCGCTTAGGGTAGTTTATGGTTTCCTGTATTTTTTTCGTAGTAGAAAGAAAATTTGCTTTTCCTTTAAAAGGGTTTAGGCAATTAATCCAAAAAGAAAGGAGAAGCAGCTGTGAAAATAGAGATTAGTGTATCTGAAGTAATGGATATGATCAAGGAAATCCAGACAAAATCTGAACAGATATTTTAAATGATCAGGGTAGATATCAAAAAGAATGCTGGAGCCTGTATTTCTGGATTTATGCAAACGGAGCTGCCACGGTTTCTCGGACCTTAAAGCTACGAACACGGAGAGAGGGAAGTTAACCATCATAACGTCTCGTATCATAGAAACTTTACCTTTAAAGGGATAGGTGAGTTGCTGTCCGAGATCCCAGTTACCATGATTCCCGACTTGGGGTCGCCTATGAGAAAGTAAGTCAAGAAAAAACATCTCTCCATTAAAAAGAAAATCACTTTTTTCTTGCTTACGGTCTCCGCTCGTTGGCATTTGCAACGTTATTCTTTTGAATCCCATTTTATCTATACTTAACGGATCTTGCTTTATCGAAGGCTATTAAAAGTGTTTCAGTATCCCTCAATCGCCTATCTGAACTCTCTATCCATGGGAACTCATCCTTTTTACCACGGAATGGGTTACGATAAATTCCAGGAATAGAGGGGGGGCTAATCGGACCATTGAACTATATAGGGCCTCCTGAATAAGATATAACCTATTGTATTATATCTATAAATATGCTATGCTGAACGTCGTAAAATGCAAGCAAAACA
>JAFGIF010000257.1 GCA_016929755.1 Deltaproteobacteria bacterium
AGTGCGCTGGCAACATCGACGATACGAGCCGCAGGAACTTTGGGAACATAGGTTTCTCCGGGCAGGGATGTTCTCAGTGCCGCAAAGATAATATCGACCGCCTTCTCCAGGGGCAGCAGGAATCGAGTCATCTCAGTCGTGGTGATTGTAACCGGACCCCCATTTCTGATCTGTTCATGAAACAGGGGAATCACTGAGCCTCTGGATGCGAGGACGTTTCCGTATCGTACGCACACGAAGCGTGTTTCTGGAACCATGATGTTAGCCGTAATGAAAACACGCTCCTGAATTGCCTTGGTCATTCCCATAACATTGATCGGTTTACAGGCCTTATCGGTAGATACCCCTACAACAGTTTCCACGGGAAGATTAAGTTCGTCAATAGCCCTGACGATATTGTTGGCCCCGGCAATATTTGTTTGCACAGCCTCGAACGGGAAGTACTCGCATGAAGGTACTTGTTTGAGTGCGGCGGCATTGATCACGATGTCGGCATTTTTCAATACACTACAGACCGAATGAAAGTCTCGAACATCTCCGATGCGAAATTCAAGGAGTTCCTTGAAATTGTTATATATTATTTCATCGGTGACCTTGGTTTTGTGCTGGTACTCAATCCGCATAAAATGCTGCTTGGCTTCATCACGGGAGAAAATGATTATTTTTTTTGGAGTACCTGTATCACCCGATAAAATACGGCGGGTCAGCACTTTGCCCAATGATCCGGTGCCACCGGTAATAACGACAATTTTGTTTTCAAAAAGGGACATTCGCCTACCTCCTTCGGGCGTGATTTGTAAGATAAAGAGAATTTTGGGTTCGTATTTTATGCATGATGTTACATCTGGTTTTGAGATCTCTAACCATCTCGGGTATCTCCTGTGAAATGTACATACATGTTCTCGACTAGCTCGGTCCAGTTCGGAGCCTTATAACCGGTAACGGTTTGAAAGCGGGTAGAATCTAATGAGCGGTTACAGGAATAGCCATGATAAGGTTCTATCGCTATATTTTTGCCATACTGTTTAGCCACAAGGTGTAAAAGATCATACTTGGAAATGGGTTTCGAAGAGACATGATAGACCCCTCTCAGGTCTTTGTGCGGAATAACATGATCACTTACAATCCGGGCTATTTCTACAGTCGGGAACCCTGAAAAAATTGCCATGGTAAATCCCTGCACCTTTTTCTGCTGGGATAGAAACCATTCGATAAGACCGTAGTTTCCTTGTAATTCATGACCTATAAGAGATGTCCGCAATGTGAGACAATGAGGGTAGTCTACTTCGCCAAGTAGTTTTGACCGACCGTACAGATCAGCAGCATCGGGTAGGTCTGCTTCGGTGTAATTGCCTTTACCGCCTGAAAATACGCAGTCGGTGCTGAAGTGGATCATTCGTGTACCAAAATCTTTGCAGATCATAGCGAGCTGGTGTGGAAATAAAGCGTTGATAGTAATCGAGATTATGGGATCTGCGGCAGAGGGCACCTGCTTGATGACGCCAATGCAGTTGATTACTGCATCCGGCCGAATTGTATTTATGCAGTGATAAATAGAATCGATGTTCTCAGCATCAATTCCACCAATGATTTTTTCCTGCAGTCTAGGCGCAAACCATGGTGAGAGATCCTTACCGCTGCGGGCTGACGCGAATACATCAAATTTATTCTGTCTGCTGAACTCAGAAAACAGCGTGTGTCCAAGCATTCCGGTGACACCTAATATCATTACCTTATACTGTTTCATACTGAGATTCCTTGCTCCTGAGCAACAGTAGTATAAATGTTTATTGCTTCTGGCTTAAGTACCGCCTGATCGAGTCTTCGAGCTGCCAGATGATAATTCTCCTTTGCTGCCTGGTTGACCAGATTGTCTTCGGTTAAGGCCTGCCTGATGGCATGTTCAATTATTTCTGGATCTTCGGGTGGAACCAGCAAACCGTTTCTGCCGTCTTTAATCCATTCATCCGCACATGCCGTCCATGACTGGATGGGAAAAGAACCCATCACTATTGCCTCCAGAACAGATGTGCTGATTGCGTCACTAATGCTTAATCCGAGCGAGATGCGGGAATGTCCTTGCATCCTCAGAATTTCATGGTGTGATGTGTCTTTGGGAATAATTCGTGTGGGAATATTGGTAGCTTTTGAAAATAATTCTGCCGCAATAACAACTTCAGGAGAAGCAGAATAAATGACAATAGTATATCCCGGCAGCAGATCAGCACAGCGTTCAAGAGCACGCAATCCCACCAATGCCCTGCCCGCCCAGCCCTGATAGCCTTTTAGCATGATCAGTTGTCTTTCAGATACGTTTCCACCTTGTCGCAAATTGCTGACTTCCTCAATATTAAAACCACCAGAATTGGGAAAGGCTGGGAATGCTTTGCCCTTCAGTCCATAGTCGTTGGCAAGGCATACATCCCGCTGACATTCGCAGGTATAGTAGTCGCAATGTTTGAGAACCTCCCTGATCTGCGGCTCGTGTTGTGATAACCGACCAAAAAGATAGATATCGCTTCCCCAGTTTGTCACTATCCAGGGAGGAAAATTGTTCTTCAATTGATTTTTAACTGCCATTGTCAGGTATCCCGCGGCTTGTATCTCCATGGAATGGATAATATCGGGCTGCAGCC
>JAFGIF010000038.1 GCA_016929755.1 Deltaproteobacteria bacterium
ATCGGCCTCTCACGCCGGAGACAGGGGTTCGACTCCCCTTGGGACTACCAATTTTGAAGGAGTTGGTAAAGCCATGCCAACTCCTTTTTGCACCACTGAGAATCGTATCCCTCGCGGTTCTAAAAGGGTTTTTATCTCACCGGTATTCAGCACCCCTTTTTTTTCGTGCAAATTTTTTTGTGCATTTTCGTGAGCACAAAACAACATCTATCTGGGAACATTAGCTCAAACGATCTCCTCTTCCCAAGTAAATGCTTTCTGCTTGGCATCTAAATTGTTTGAAACGGGAAGATCCTGTGTTATAGATTTTTATAATCAACGTAGAGCTTTTTAATGCAGAGGAAAAAACATGAAAAACCGGGACGATAAACAAAGCACCATAGAGCGAAACTCTGAGAAAAAATCTCCAGATGAAAACAGAGCGCCGATTGACTTTATCCGGGCCATAATTGCCCGGGATCTGAAAAACAATAAAAATGACAGCCGGGTACACACCCGTTTTCCACCCGAGCCCAACGGCTACCTGCATATCGGCCATGCCAAATCAATCTGCCTTAATTTCGGCATTGCCGCCGAGAACACCGGTGGGCTGTGCAACCTCAGGTTCGACGACACCAACCCGAGCAAAGAGGACCAGGAATACATCGATTCCATCTTTGAAGATATCAGGTGGCTGGGCTTTGACTGGGAAGACCGACTATACTATGCTTCTGATTACTTCGAGAAGCTCTACGAGTTCGCGCTTCAGCTCATCAATGATGGCAAGGCTTATGTGTGCGACCTGAGCGCAGAAGAGATCCGGCAGCACCGCGGCACGCTCACCGAGCCCGGCAAGGACAGCCCGTACAGAAACAGGACAGTGGAGGAAAACCTCGACCTGTTCCAGAAGATGAGGGCCGGCGAATTCCCCGACGGCTCCAGGGTCCTGCGGGCAAAGATCGACATGAAGTCCCCTAACATGAACATGCGTGACCCGGTACTCTACCGGATCCTGCGGGCCACGCACCACAGAACCGGAGATGCATGGTGCATTTACCCCATGTATGACTATACCCACCCCATCTCGGATTCCCTCGAAGGCATCACGCACTCAATCTGCACGCTGGAGTTCGAAGACCACCGCCCGCTGTATGACTGGTCGCTGGATGAACTTGATATCTTCCGGTCCCGGCAGATCGAATTTGCCCGGCTCAATATAAGTTACACTGTAATGAGCAAACGCATGCTGCTGAAACTGGTCGAAGAGGGTCTTGTCTCCGGGTGGGACGATCCGCGCATGCCAACCATTTCCGGCCTTCGCCGGCGTGGATACACCCCGCAGTCTATCCGTACTTTCTGCGAGTGTATCGGGGTTGCCAAAAAGGACAGTATGGTCGATGTAGCCCTGCTCGAACACAGTATCCGCGATGATCTGAACACCGGTGCACCGCGGGTCATGGCTGTGCTGCGCCCGCTGCGCGTAGTCATTGAAAACTATCCCGAAGACTTGGTCGAAGAATTCGAAATCGCCAATCATCCCAATGATCCAACAATGGGCTCGCGCAAAGTACCATTCTCTCGCATACTCTATATCGAGCAGGATGACTTCATGGAAGAGCCTCCCAAAAAATTCTTCCGCTTGGGCCCGGGCCGCGAGGTACGCCTGAGAAATGCATATTTCATCACCTGCAGGGATGTTGTCAAGGATGCGAATACCGGCGAAATAACAGAACTGCGCTGCACATATGACCCGGCCACCCGCGGGGGTGATGCACCCGACGGACGCAAGGTCAAAGGGACCCTGCACTGGGTATCTGCCGAACATTCAATCAAAGCCGCAGTGCGGCTTTATGACCGGCTCTTTACCATACCGAATCCTGCGGCCGAAAATAATTTCAAAACCTACCTGAATCCGGAATCGCTCGTCTCCCTGAAAGAATGCCGGATCGAACCCGGCTTAAAAGAAGCTGCCCCTGGCAGCAGATTCCAGTTTGAACGCCAAGGCTATTTTTGCGTGGACATGAAAGATTCCAGTGTCGATTCACCGGTATTCAATCGCATAGTTACCCTGAGAGATACCTGGGCCAAAATCGAGAAAAAAGAGCCGGGGGAAAAATAACCTGTCAACAATGTGTGAGCGGTTTACCGTATTGTTAAAATAGGGTGTTCATTGGTCAAAATTACATTGAATACCCCATTTCGCAATTCTTTCAAAAGCATATATTATACAATCTTAAATTTAATTCGAATAAAGCAACATTATTTCTAATCACATGACATTTAAAAACAATAGGGTTTTTAAAACGTATCCGTAAAACGAAATCCTTTGTTAAGGCAAGGATATTACAAAACGGAAAAAATCGACTGCATTCGCACAAAAAAATCTTGTTTACTGGGAACATAGGAATCCGCTTGATTTCTATGAAAGGAGAAACGAGATGTTTGTAGAAACTATAACATGCCCCAGGTGCGACACACACTATTCAAAAGGCAAACCATTACATACCTGCTCATGCGGTTCACCTCTTCTGGTGCAATATGATTTGAACAAGGTAAAGCAGCATTTGAAAAAAGAAACGCTAGACATTCGTAAAAACAACCTGTGGCGTTACCGGGAACTTCTGCCATTAAAAAATGAAGCAAACATTGTTTCCTTAGGCGAAGGCATGACGCCGTTGATCACGTTGAGCTCCATCGGGACAGAGTTAAACATACCCAGGTTATTTATGAAAGATGAAGGAGCTATCCCGACCGGCACATTCAAGGCCCGTGGAGCTGCCGTTGGCGTATCCATGGCCAAAGAACTAGGCATACAGATACTTGCCATGCCCACCAACGGCACTGCAGGCACTGCCTGGTCAGCTTATTGTGCCGCCGCCGGTATTAAGGCCGTCATTGTCATGCCCATGGAAACCCCCATCACTGATCGCAAGAAATTCATCATTTCCGGAGCACACATCTACCTGGTTAACGGATTAACCAGCGATACAGGACAAATTGCCAGCCGGGCCATTATGAAATATGGATGGTATGATGCCTCCACACTCAAAGAACCCTACCGGATTGAAGGCAAAAAAACCATCGCCTTTGAGATTGTCGAACAATTGGGCTGGATTGCACCGGATGTAATCATTGCTCCTGCCGGCGGGGGTGCCGGCATAATCGGAGTCCACAAAGGGCTCAAAGAATTTATGGAACTGGGCTTGATTGAGAATAAAATGCCGCGGCTCGTGGCAGTGCAATCTTCGGGCTGTGCACCGATTGTCAGGGCTTGGGATGACCGGGCCGAAGAATCACAATTCTGGGATAATTCAAAGACGATAGCCTCCGACATCAACGTACCCAAAGCACTGGGGGATTTTCTAGTTCTCGATGCTCTGCATTCAACTCACGGATGCGCCCTTGCTGTTTGCGATTCTGAAATCCTGCTGAATCAGCGTCTGCTTTCAATGAGAGAAAACATTTTTGCATGCCCTGAAGGGGCCGCCACTTTGGCTGCTGCCGCTTGGCTCAGAAAACGTGACTGGATATCACCTGATGAAACCGTGGTCCTGTTGAATACCGGAACCGGCCTGAAATATTCTGATATGGCAACTGCTGATCCGCCGATTCCGGCACCCGATGAAAAAGTCCTCTCACTCTGAAGATAGATAGCCTTGATACGTTGTGGGATTTCAGGTTATGCTGTGCCTGTAAATACAAGCATCTCACTGCGAAGGAGGAATCCATGAAAAAAATAATCATGTCAAATAAAGCTCCGTCCGCAATCGGGCCGTATTCACAGGCAGTTATGGCGGGGAATTTTCTCTTTGTATCCGGACAGCTCGCGCTTGATCCGCAAACCATGGAGCTCGTGGGAGAAACAGCGGCGCAACAGACCGAACAAGCCTTTAAAAACATCGGGGCAATCCTCGAAGAGGCCGGTTTCGGGTTCGAGCAGGTGGTCAAAACAACCGTGCTGTTGAAAGACATTAATGAGTTTTCAGCGGTCAATGATGTCTATGCCCGCCAGTTCAAGGCGGAATATCCGGCCCGGGCCGCCTACGAGGTGGCCAACCTGCCCAAGGGCGCCCTGGTGGAAATCGAGCTGATTGCCTACAAGGGCTGACCATAGCACAAAAACCTGAAGACGCAACCATGCGTCAACCCGGACTTCAGGATTGTACGCAGCCCGGTGCGGTCTGACAATCGAAACATTATTTTTTTATTGATATTTTATCGAAACTATGTTTTTATTACTTCATTGTCATTACTTTTTTTTGAAATAAAAAATATTTTAAAAGAGGATCATGCCTGCAAAATGCAAGTCATTGACAGACCCGCTCTACAGATGCCGGATAAATTGAAAAATCGCCTGTATCCTGTCGTGCTGGATCTTTTTTCCAGTCATGACTATCACCAGGTAAACATCCGGGATATCTGTAACCTGTCCGGACTGAGCACCAGCACCATCTACAAATACTTTTCCTCCAAGGAAGATATGCTCTTCGGCATAATCGACGAAAAGGTCGATGAGATCTATGAATTGATCCGCCTGCACATCCAAGGGATTGAGAGCACACGGGAGATATTCAGAAAGGCTTTCTGGGTGCTGATGGATTACTATGACCGCAATCCGGGAGTGGCTATCACCTTTTTTATCACAGTACCCACGCGTACCTGGATGCAGAAGGACTCCTACCGCAGAAACGCTGCCTACGATATTCTGTCCTGCATTGTAGATCACGGAGCTGGCCTGAAAGAAATCGATCCGCACTTCAAGAAGTCACAGCTTTTAGAAATTTTCTTTATGCACTGCTACAATGAAGTTCACCGCTGGTACTACAACCAAATGCAGTGGAATCTGGTCGATGCGATTCCGGAATTCTTCCCCGTATTCTGGAAAACAGTATCAGCACATAATGTATCACCGAAGCAAAAAAATCCGTCTGGTGAGGTATAAAATTATTTAATTTCGTTTAGTTGAATGCAATGTTTAACTGGTAATTTTCAGGAGGTCTGAGAGCATGGAATGTAATTTGTATCGAAGATCGCCGGATCATCCGGCATATTATCGGCTGGTATGCCAAAGAGATAAAAAGCGGAATTACGTGGATCTCATGTAAAATAAAGGAGGATCGTATGCAAAAATTTATGGAGCCTGATAAGAGGATGACAGCCAAAGAGGCCATCGGGCAATTTGTCAACGACGGTGAATCCTTCGTCTTTGCCAACTGTCTCTACAGCATGCCCCTGGCGCTGACCCACGAACTTATCAGACAGGGCAAAAAAAATCTGATGGCTTTTCAGCAGGGTGGTATTGAAGAAATCGACCAACTCCTGCTGGCCGGAGCGCTCGATCGTCTGGCACTGGCCTATAATTTCCGGGCCGGCGGTCCCAGGATCACCACCCCGCTTGACCGGGCTTTGAAGGAAAAGCAGATAGTGGTTGAAGAATTGACCAACCATACCCTGCTTTCCATGATGAAGGCCGGAGCCATGGGCTATCCCTTTATCCCGGTATTATCGGGCATCCGGGTCTCGGATGTGGTCAAGCGCAGAGGTTTTATGGGAGACCAGCGCTTTGCCGAAGTCACCGACCCCTTTACCGGCGAGAGTATCCTCGTGATCAAGGGCTACAATCCCGATTTCGCCCTGATGCACGTCCAGCGCGCCGACAAGGCCGGCAACGGCCAGCTCTGGGGCGCCATGATCAACAGCAAGTGGGCCTGCCTGGCGGCCGAGAAAGTGATCCTGTCGTGCGAAAAAATTGTCGATACCGATGTGATCATGTCCTCTCCGCACCTGACGATCGTACCCGCCCACAAGGTGTGTGCCGTGGTGGAATGTCCCTGGGGTGCCCATCCTTCCGAAATACTGGGTCATTATGATTATGACTTTCCCTTCAGGGCCCTGTTCTTCGGTTCTTGCGCCAATCCCGAAGGGGCCGGGGCCTGGATGGATGAATGGATTTACAATGTTGCCGACCGCCGCGAATACATTGAACACTACATCAGCCGTTTCGGTCAGGACACCCTCGATGCCTTCAAGGCAAAATCATTCAAGAGTGTTGAGGCAGACTACGGATCCACATTTTCCACAGACTGGAATGAAAACGGCTATTCGAGAAACATGGGCATGAACATGGATGAATTTGTTGCCATGCTTGATGAGAAAGGAGCGCTGATTCATGGGAACTAATTATACTGTAAACGAACTGATCGTTTCGCGGGCGGCCAAGGAACTCAAAGACTATGAACTGGTGGTTATCGGCCAGGGCATCGCCATGGCTGCCGGGGTACTGGCACGCAAAACCCATGCCCCCAATTCAGTCATTCTGACCGAAGCCGGCATGTTCGGCATTGACCCGTTCAAGGTGCCGCTGCATATCGCCGATCCGACCTGCAGCAAGGGCTTTACCTACTCATGCGACATGATCGATATCTTTACTACGGTCGTAAACCGGGGCTATGTTGATGCAACCTTTTTAGGTGTCGGACAGATCGACCGCTACGGCAACATGAACAGCAGCTATCTGGGAGATCCGGACGACTTTACGATCCGCATGACCGGTGCCGGGGGGGCCCCCGAATTTGTAGGGTACGCCAACCGCGCCATCCTGACCATGAGCGGCGGAACTTTTGTCGATAAACTGGATTATTTCACCTCTCCCGGATACGTGAACGGCGGTAATTCCCGCTATGAAGCAGGCATGCCCGAAGGCTCGGGACCGACCGTCCTGATCACCACCAAGGGGGTCTTTAAATTCGATCCGGATACGAAAGAAATGTACCTGGCAGGCCTGCATCCCGGGGCAAGTGTTGAAGATATCAGGAAAGATGTGCCCTGGGACCTGAACGTCGCCGATGAACTCGATGCTACGCCGGTTCCAACAGAGGAAGAACTCCATATTATCCGCACATTCTCTCCGGAAGTCTCCATGGGCCGGAAACTGCAGCTCGAAGTCGTGATGAACAAGGTCTTTGCCTTGTTATCCAAAAACGCCTGAGGAGAAAAGCATGACGGAAACCTATAAAATCATCGACGCTTTGTGTTATGTTCCGACAAAAGAAGTCATCCTGGATCTGGCGGTATCCCTGCCACCTCAGATGGCCCGCTATCTGAAAAATGTATTCGGCCCCCGGGTCGCTCCGTCAATGGGTATAACATCCGAGGAATTTTACCGGATGAAAGTCAACATGAAGGAAGATGAACTGCGCGAGGCACTGGCCCCCATGATGGCACCAATGGCTACCTCGCTGGACGATTTTGTTAATCAGCTCGATAAAATGGGGGTGGAAAAGGCGGTTATCTTCAACCTGGACGAAGAAACTCCCAGCGGCCTGGCCGGCCTGCCGAATGACTACTATGCCGATGTCGTCAAGAAATTTCCGGATAAATTTATCGGCATGGCAGGCATCGACCCACTGAAAGGAATGGATGCCGTGCGTGAAATCAGGCGCAGCTATGACCTTGGCCTGCGGGGAATCGGGGTGCGGCCCTTCATGTTCGGAATCCCGCCGCATCATGCCAAGATGTATCCATTGTATTCCACCTGTGTCGAGCTTGATATCCCGATCTGGTTTCACACCGGAATCAACTATTCCACCAACACCCTGGAGGTGGAGAAGCCGGTTTATTTCGACATCGTGGCTCAGGATTTTCCCGAACTGAAAATCATTGCCGGGCACGGTGGATGGCCCTGGGTTGCAGAATTAATGGGGGTGGCCTGGCGCAATGAAAATGTCTACATCGATATTGCGTCTATCGAACCTAAATACCTGGGCATGCCCGGATCAGGCTGGGAAACCCTGATGCAACTCGGCAACTCCATCCTGCAGGATAAGGTGCTATTCGCCTCGACCTGGCTGTTTATGGGCCGAACGATCAAACAGCTTGCCGACGGAGTGATGGGTCTGCCGCTCAAGGAAGATGTAAAAGCAAAGTGGATCTATCACAACGCAGCGCGGCTCTTTAATCTCGAGTAATAGTTACTCTGGTTGAAAAAGACACAGCGGCGTTGATATAAAAACCATACCGGCATCTTCTGAAAAGATGCCGGTTTTATTAATCCAGGGGGAAGCAATGGCTGTTGTCGAATGGGAGAAACACGATACAATAGCACAGATAAAAATGAACAATGGCGAGAACCGCCACAATCTGGTCTTTGCCGAAACGATGCTGGAAATTCTGCACGATGTGCTGCTCGATGAAGATATTAATGGGGTTGTTCTGACCTCAACGGACGAAAAATGCTGGTCGCTCGGCATGGATGTGGACTGGCTCTTCGCGCGAAACGCCGAAGGCGATACCGATTCAATCAAGAAATGCATGTATGCGGTCAACGAGATGTTCAAAACCATGCTCACTTTCCACATACCGTTGATCGCATGCATAAACGGGCATGTAGCCGCCAACGGGCTGGTGCTGGCATGTGCCTGCGATTTCCGTTTCATGAGTACCGAGCAGGGATTTTGCCGTTTTCCCGAGGTGGACCTGGGCATCCCCTTCTTGCCGGGAATGATCGAGATCACCAGGAAAGGTATTCCCTTCTATAAATTTGAAGAACTCAAATATACCGGTAAAAGAATCACTGCAAAAGAGATGGAACAGCACAACATAATCCTCAAAGCCTGTGCCAGCAAGGATGAGCTTTTCGAAGAATCATTCAGCTTCGCCCGCTCGCTCAACAAGCGCAGAGCAATATTCGGCGAAATGAAACGCCGCATGAACCGCTGGATTATCAAGTCAATCGACGAGGAAGATCCGCCCTACATCGAGGCACTGAACCTGACAGCGTGGTAGACCGGGAAAAAGCCTTTCCGGTTGTTTATGACCGGAGATTGCAGTATTTTTTGTTTTACAATGATGGTAATGTTTCGCTCAAACTGACCCGGACCATCCGCTCAATACAATCCCTACCATTTCCACTCCGACCCCACGGCAATGGGGTAAAATCATTGCCGTGGAAGAGCGGATTGGGATCATCAGATAACAATTGATTGGGACAAATCTCCTCTTTCAGGTTTTTTTCTGTTGACCCCAGCATTACTACACTGTATTATGAAATCGGTTTCATAAAAATCATCTTGTGAGGGTTGTATGGCGAGCATAAATGATGTAGCCAGGCTGGCAGGCGTTTCCAAGGCCACGGTGTCACGTGTTCTGAATAGAACCGCTCCCGTGCACAAACAAACCGAAAAACGGGTTAACAAGGCGATACGCCTGCTCCAGTACAAACCCAACCTGCTTGCCAAAGGGCTCAAACAAAAAAGCGGCCGCCTGATCGGCCTGTTGGTCCCCGACATCAATCATCCCACCTATTCACTGATAGTCAAACATGTTGAATCCTATGCCCGCGCCGCCGGATTCCATCTTGTTCTGGCCAATACCGGTAATAACCCCGATGAAGAAGCCCGCCTGATCGACAATCTGTTATGCCGGAATGTAGATGGGATTATCTTCCTGAGGGTATCCAATAAAAGCTTGGCGGCCGAACGCATGGCCCAGAGCGGAGTTCCCTTTGTTTTGATCGACCGGGCCTATGAACATTCGCCCTTCCCGTTTGTCATGAGTGACAATTACATGGCCGGCGTCCTTGCTGCCAGGTACCTGATCAGCAAGGGCCACCATAAAATCGCCTGTGTTACCGGTCCGCCCGATATAAGCGCCTCCATACAGCGCCTGGCCGGCTTTCAAGACACCCTGAAACAGAATGATATCGCCCTTGATCCGGATCATGTTCTTGAAGGAGATTTCAGCTTCGAATGCGGCCGTCGCATTGCCCGGGATATTCTCGATACCCTGCCGGAAATAAGTGCAATCTGGGCCCAGAACGATCCCATGGCCATCGGGATGATGCATACCTTCTTGAAAAACAGGATCAGGATCCCCGGGGACATATCCATCATGGGAATGGATGACATCGAATTGGCTGCACTGTTTGTACCCGGTCTCACGACGGTACGGCAGCCATTTGAAAAAATGTGTGAACTGGCGGTTCAGAATCTCATCAGTTCGGACAGTGATCGCTTCAGCCAGCTGCTTCTCATGCCGGAACTGGTGGAAAGGGATTCGGTGGGTACATGTTGATGACCAATGTGCATGAAACCGTTTTCATAA
>JAFGIF010000258.1 GCA_016929755.1 Deltaproteobacteria bacterium
CCGGATCATCGATGAGCACCATGATGTGCGGCAGTTCTATGGAAGCATGCTTACGGATTTCGATCCGGGGAGGCAGTCGGTCCATGATGGTGCCCTCGGTGGAGCGGGCCAGTGATCTGGCTCCTTCGCGGTAGTCGTAACACTCAAGGTCGATTCCTACGATAAGACCCTTGCGCGAGGCCGCGTGCGGGGTTGCCCGGTCAACAAGGATGAAGCCCGGCTCCAATGCCGAGAACAAGTCCCTTTCGAGGTAGTGCTGCATGGATTTGTGTATGTTTTGGATGCGCCTATCCCGTTCAGGAGCATTTAGGTCGATCTCTGGCATGATCAGGTGCAGGGTCGAGGGGCTGTCTCCCACCATTTTGCGTACTTTTTCCCAGTAATCCGGCTGAGATGTGTATTGATCACAAGCGATTACGGCCCAGAGGTTAAGGTCGGTGCCCGGGCGCGGTATGAGTACCCTGGGGACCTGAATTCCGATGTCATTGAAGATCATGTAAAAAAATCCTTTCGTTGTAGTGTTGCAAGAGAATATTCCATATCACGGTTCGTATTGCAAGGTCTGTGTCGAGGTTTTTAAGTGTGCCGGAAAGATGTAACGCACTGTATCTTAGAAAAAACATATGCCGGATTTATCCTTGAAAAAACATAACTCAGGTCGTTTTCTCCGTTAAAGTGATGTCGTCTTTATAGGTCCTTCAACAGAACGTTGGATGGAGAGTTCTTAATTGCATCGCTTAAGTTCTCTAGGCTCTTTGACAAGGAGTCGAACGATTTTGTCCTTGCAATGGGTATAGCATCTGTTCCTTTGTTTTCCAGGGTTTGCGTGACATAGGCAATGCTAAACTGATTGATGTCGCGGGCAGGTTGATAGGCGGATTCTTTCTCTTTTTCTGATGAGATTTCAGAGATCAGGCCGCATGCCCTGAGATCTTGAAGAATCTCTCTGGCCAGACGGACAGGTATATCAAGATCTTCGGATACCTGGATCGCGCTTAAGGGCGTTTCTCCCTGAATGAATTTTGATACCAGCAAGTGGGTAATCATCAGGCTGAGGAGTTTTCTGAAAGAATGGCTGATATTTTTACTGTCCGGCTCAAATTCGTATTCATCCACGTTCTGGTAGGCAAAGGAGATTTCCGCCCCGAACAGCACGATAAACCAGCTGAGTTCCATCCAGATCAGAAACAGTGGTAATGCTGCAAAGCTGCCGTAAATTGCATTGTATTTTGCTACTCCGACCTGAAAATAGATATAGATCTTCTGGACAATGACAAACATGGTTCCTGCTGTAATACCTGCGATAGAACCGGAAGTGAGGCTTACTTTGGTATTGGGCATGAATATATAGACAAAAGTAAAGAGTATCCAGATGAGACAGAACGGCAGAATTTCTATAATGATCAGGATAACGGGGCTGAAAAATCCCAGCAAGGCGATTTCCTGAGTTATAGCCGCAAGGCGTGTGGCTATCAGTACTGAGGTGCCGCTGGATGTGATGAAAAGGACAGGGGCGATTAACATCATGGAAAGATAATCGCTGAATTTTCTGCTGAAAGATCGCGATTTTTGTATTCCCCAGATGTCATTAAAAGACTGTTCGATATGATCCAGCACCTTTATAATAGCCCAAAGAAGGATAATTACACCAACTCCGGCGATGAGCCCTCCCCGGGTATTTTCCAGAAGATTACGCGAAAACTCGATTACCCTCATGATGACGTCTTCCTGCCCGGTAAACTGCCGGAGCAGTTGCGTTTCGAGACGTTTCTGAAAGCCGAATCCCTTGGCAACGGCAAAGACCATGGCAACTACCGGAACAATGGATAGAATGGAATAGAATGTCAGGGCCGAAGCCCGAAGCGGACATTTATCATCGATGAATTCTTTTACTGTTATAAATACAACCCGGAGGGTTTTTATCAAAACACGTTTCGCACCGGTGAAATTCTTAAGGCGTATTCTCCAGATGTCGTTCCTGATAAAATCGATGAACGCCGATACGTTGTTTGGAAAATCTTTCATGAATCATTTACTCCTCAACGCGCAGTGCATAAGAAAGACATTGCCCTATGATAGAGCGTGTGCATGCAAAAAACAAGAATTGGAATTCTCTGCTGAATATCCCGAAGTTTTATAGAAATGCCCCAAGCATTGTTTATGTCCCTATTCATTACTATCCTAAATTAATAAATACTTGGGAGAATGTAAGTGGGTAAAATACATTGCATTGATTTGTGCGGGAGATTTATTTTTTTATCGCCTGCCTTTACCCTTGGTTTTTTTGTCGCAAAAATGCAGGCTGTCCTTAAGCAAACCACACAATTTACAATAAGAAATCAACAGGCTAAAAATGTTTCAGCACACCTGGCGGTATTATAAATTACTCCTTGCGCCACCAGGGGCCTTCGTATTCATCCGGTCTGCGGATGGTGACAGCCGGAAACACATAGGTGCGGTCGGCTAGTTCGCTTTTGACTGCATCCATCAAACCGAGTTCCTCGAGTATGTATCCTACCTGTTCGCCGGGCCCGAAACCCTCCAGGATCAACTGACCGAAATCCCAACTGAAGCCATCTTTTTTCAGCCCGCCGGTCACTCCGCCGATATCGGCATTCTGTTCGAGAACGGTCACATCGCAGCCCAACTTTGCCAGATAAGTCCCGGCAGTCAGCCCCGAAATACCTGAGCCGATAAGTACTGCTTTCATCTGCCCCTCCGTAATGGATCAATTCTGAACACAACAACCGGCCAGCATAATTGTAGGGAATATCTAAAACTCGATAATTATAATTGATGAACAGCTGTTTATCCATGGTAAATATTCCCAGATCATTTGTTATGTCAATATGAAGAAACGGCCTCCCCAAGAATATAAAATCCCTTTGTCTGTTAATATAATTCCCTGTTTTTTTAATCTTAGAAAAAATTATCATTTGTCTAATGCGTATTGAATGATCAGCCTCGCGGTGGTATGACCATATCAGAGAGAAGTGAAAAATATGGATCTTCTCAATGACAACAACACGAATGGAGTATGCACCCTGTGATTCTGAAAGATTTCAACAAGACAGCCCTCATTGACGGTGAAACCCATGTTTCATATCGCGAACTTATTGAACATGTCAGAGAGTATGCCACTCTTTTCAGCATTGAGAAAGGAGACAGGGTTGTAATTTTCTCCGAGAACCGGCTGGAGTGGATCTATGCCTGCTACGCCGTATGGAACCAGGCAGGAATAACAGTCCCCATCGATTTTTCCATGACAGCAGAGACACTGGCTTTTATACTGAATGACTGCAAGCCTGCTGTAATCTTCAGCTCGTATAAAGGAGCGGAAAAACTTTTAAGCATAGGGGATTCGTTAGAACGCAACCCACAGACTATACTATTTGAAGACGTGTATGAGCCATCAGGGGAACTGCCACCGCTGCGTCAGGCCTATGATATGGACGATACGGCAGTAATTGTCTATACCTCGGGAACAACCGGTGCTCCGAAAGGAGTCATGCTTTCATACACCAACCTGATGGCGACCATTCAGGGTATGATTGATTTCAAAATCATGCACAAAGACGACCGGGTGATCGGACTGCTGCCTTTCCATCACATCTACCCACTGCAGGGTACGATTTTTCTGCCGCTGTATGTCGGAGCCACCGTGGTGTATGTTCACGAGTTGAACTCGACAGAGATCCTGGAAAATCTTCAGAAGCACAAAATCACGTTTTTCATCGGAGTGCCTCGTCTATATGAGTTGTTTCACAAGAATATCTACGCCCAGATCAACTCCAGTCCGGCAGCCCGGGCATTGGTGTTTCTCGCCCGGCTGGTGGATAGTGTCCGCTTGAGCAAAATGCTGTTCGGCAAGATCCATACTAAATTCGGAGGCCATATGCGTTTGTATGCTTCCGGAGGCTCCAAGCTGGACAAAGATATGGCGCGTGATATGAAGGCCCTGGGGTTTATTCTGGACGAGGGGTACGGAGTCACCGAAACAGCCCCTATTATTGCCTTTAATCCTTTTGACCGGATCAGGCTCGGGGCCGCCGGTCTGCCGCTTGGCGGCACCCAGGTAAAGATCGTCGATGGTGAGATCGCGGTCAAGGGTCCCAATGTGATGCAGGGCTATTTCAAAAATCCCGAGCAGACCGCTAAAAAGATCCGCGACGGGTGGTTCTATACGGGCGACACAGGGCATTTCGATGATGACGGATATTTGTATGTGACCGGGCGCAAAGACGATATGATCGTGCTGCCCAGCGGCAAGAACATCAACCCTGAAGATATCGAGAAAGATATTCTCTCGATTTCCCCAATGGTGGAGGATATCGGTGTCATGCAGCGCGATGGCAAACTTGCCGCATTAGTCTATCCGAACTATCCGCTGCTGAAGAAAGACAATATCATCAACGTCATGGAGACCATCAAGTGGAAGGTAATCGACAAGTATAACAGCAATGTCGAACACTATAAAAAGATATTAGATGTTTCCATCCTCAAGGACCCCCTGCCAAAGACGAACCTGGGAAAACTGCAACGGTTTCTCATGGATTCGGTTAATTCCTATGGTGAGCGTAAGCCCCGGGATATTCCCGAGCCCCGGCTGGGTGAATATCCAATACTCAAGAAATTTCTCTTCGAGCACACAGCAAAAGAGATCTACCCTGATGATCATTTTGATCTTGATCTTGGTCTTGATTCGCTGGGCAAGGTGGAGCTTGTGGTATACATCGAAAATACCTTCGGGGTAGAGCTTTCGGACAAGGATCTGGCAGAGCACAACACTGTTCAGACACTGGCCGAGTTCATCAGCGAGGAGAAAACCAGGACGGATGATACCCCGGTGAACTGGAAGGCGATCTTCAGCAGTGATGTGGATTTTTCATTTTCGAAGGACACCCGGGCATTCATGGTATTCAAAACATTATTAAAACCTTTGGCCAGTAGATACCTGCGGGTCAAAACCGATGGGATGGAAAAACTGCCGGAAGCTCCTTTCATTCTGGCCCCGAACCACCAGAGCTATCTCGACGCTGTGCTGCTGATTGCTAAGCTACCTGAAAAAGTGCTTGCCGACACATACTTTATAGCTAAGGAAAAGCAGATCTACAAAAGCCGGTTCGGTTCCTGGTTAACCGCTAAAATGCACGTGATAGTAGTAAATATCGATAAAGACCTGAAATCATCGCTTAAAACAATCGCGATGATACTGAAGCAAGGCCGTAACGTGGTGATCTTTCCGGAAGGGATTCGTAGCCGGGACGGCAAGCTGGCGCCTTTCAAGAAACTCTTTGCAATTTTAAGCCGTGAACTGGATGTTCCGATAGTCCCACTTGCTATTCAGGGAACATACAAATCCATGCCCCGGGGCAGGGCGTTTCCCCGACCCGCAAAGATCTGCCTGTCTGTTGGTGACCCGCTGTATCCTGAAGCCCGTGAATATCAGGAGATCTGCTCCGCCATTCAGGCCATTATTGCTGAGCGAGTTAAAGATTCCTGAATTTGTCAAAACAAACAGCCGCGAGAAACTTTTGAAATAATCCGGTATTTGCATATCTGTAAAAACAAATACCCTTGTTTCGCACGGTATATTTTGTGGAACTATTCGTATTTGCAGATGATCCATAATTGGTGTACATAGGGCAGAACCTTCACGGACATTTGCTGAGCAAGCCTGTGGCTTGTAGTATAAAATGAGAGGATTTGATTTATGACAACCGGATTATTCATTCCAAAAGATTACAAAGTGTTGATGAATGTTAAAGAAACCGAACTGGCGATTCTCAAGATCAAGGACTTTTTCCAGATCAATCTGGCTTTTGAGTTACATCTGACCCGTGTCACTGCTCCCATGTTTGTCAAGTCCGGCATGGGCATAAATGATAACCTGAACGGGATCGAACGCCCTGTATCGTTCCCTATCAAGTCGCTTAATGATGATCAAGCCGAAATTGTACAGTCGCTGGCGAAATGGAAACGTATGATGTTGGCTGATTACGGGTTTCAGCCAGGCGAAGGGCTGTATACGGATATGAATGCGATTCGCCCGGACGAGGATCTCGACAATCTCCATTCCTTGTATGTTGATCAGTGGGACTGGGAACGGG
The DNA here is from genome assembly GCA_016929755.1 of Deltaproteobacteria bacterium. Lineage (GTDB taxonomy): Bacteria > Desulfobacterota > Desulfomonilia > UBA1062 > UBA1062 > JAFGIF01. Next base: position 6,111 of record JAFGIF010000258.1, read on the forward strand.
TGGTGACACCGGAGGAAAGGAATGTAGGTTTTCTCAAATATATTGTCTGCAAGATCTACGACGTGATCAGGCGAACAGAAAAATATATCGCTCATAAATACAGTGTGATCCGCCCGGTTCTGCCCGAAATGATTACCTTCGTGCACAGTGAAGATTTGGTCGATTCGTACCCCGACCTTACGCCGAAAGAACGTGAATATTTAGTCTGTAAAAAATATGGCGCAGTCTTTGTGATCGGCATCGGCGCCAAGTTGAAAGACGGAAAACCACATGATGGACGCGCGCCGGATTATGATGACTGGTCAACGCTGAGTGATGGAGGGTATCCAGGGTTGAACGGTGATATTCTGGTGTACTATCCGGTGCTGGACTGCGTGCTGGAGCTGTCTTCCATGGGTATCCGGGTGGATGCCGAAGCTCTGCTCAGACAACTTGAGATTACCGGAGACCTCGACAGAAAAGAGTTGCTCTTTCACCGCCGGCTGCTGGCTGGTGAGCTTCCGCTTTCAATCGGGGGAGGGATCGGTCAGTCCCGGCTCTGCATGCTTTATCTCAGAAAGGCCCACATCGGAGAGATTCAGACAAGTATCTGGCCCGATGAGATGATTCAGCAATGCCGTGAACAGGGCGTCATTCTCTTATAGGCAAAAGGAGTAGAGTCTTTTATATAGTTACGAATCTAACTGTTTGTACTTAGGCGCCTGGTATTTGTCTATAAATAAAGAAATCAGCAAAGTTCCCGGTGGTGCCAAAACGATCCACCCGGGTAGTCGAATGTCATTTATCCTTTTGCTGCACTGCAGCTGATTTGAGATATATTTCCCAAGGTAAAACACTATTAGCGGAAAAAGGTTGACAGATAAAGTAAACCACGTTACGGTAACGTCGTTACAATAAAAACAGGAGAATCTATATGCCAAAGCTTCCA
>JAFGIF010000259.1 GCA_016929755.1 Deltaproteobacteria bacterium
AAATACACCTGATAAAGCAGAAATTTATTATTAAAGGATGGAATATCATGAGTGAAATGGACCATGCTAACGTTGCGGCAGAGCGTGTTTCACTGGGGGTTAAGCTTGGATATGGCGTAGGCGATCTCGGGGCAAACCTGGTCTTTCAGACCGTGATGATCTTCCTGTTGTTCTATTTCACCGATGTATTCGGTATTGCTGCATCTATTGCCGGCACAATCTTCCTGGTATCGAAGGTATGGGACGGCGTCAGCGATCCTGTCATGGGTTACATCTCCGACCGCACAAACACCCGCTGGGGTAAGAAGCGCCCCTATTTGCTCTTCGGGGCGCCTTTTCTGGGAATCACCTTCTTTTTGCTCTTCGCATCTCCGCCCATCCCCGATACCTGGAAGCCGGCCTATGCTTTGGTTCTGTTCCTGCTGGTATGCACGTTATATACCGTCGTCAACATCCCCTATGGTGCGCTGACTGCGTCCATCACCCTCGATACGAATGAACGCTCCAGCATCACCGGCTATCGAGTGTTCTGCGCCATCTTCGGCACCCTGATTGTGGCCGGCGCCACCAAACCACTGATCGGCTGTTTCTCCTCTCCGGTTACTGGTTTCCGGGTTACCATCGGCATCTATTGCATATTCGTGGTAGCCCTGACTCTGGTTACGTTCTTTTCCGTGCGCGAGACAGACACTAAGGCCGTTCATGAGCAATACAGGCTCACGGATATAGTTCAGGTTATAAAAAGCAATCCGCCCTTCATCTTGCTGAGCATCGGCATGACCATGCATCTGGCTGCCGTTGGCATCCTGGCTGCCATGGTGAATTACTATTTCAAATACACCATGGACAACGAGTCCTTTACCACTATCGCATTGCTGTGCATCTTTGTATCGGCCGCCCTGTCCGTGCCCTTTTGGGTTTTCGTGGCCAAGAAACTCAGCAAGCGGGCCAGTTTTAACCTGGGAATGGGGCTCCTGGCGCTCATGCTTATCGCCATATACTTCATCCGTGATCTCAATCTTTCCATTATTATTCCGACCTTCATTCTGGCCGGCATCGGAATCTCAACGATCTACTTCAGCCCGATCGCCATGATTCCGGACACTGTCGAGTACAGCCAGTGGAAAATCGGCCTGCGCCGCGAAGGCATCCTGTATGGATTTTTTTACTTCGGCCAGAAACTGGCTGCGGCCCTGGCAGGCTTCATTGCAGGTCATGGACTCGGGATCATCGGATTCGAGCCCAACAAGGTGCAATCCGTGCAGGTGCTCGAAGGCATCCGTATCATTACCACCTTCGTACCCATCGTGCTGATCATCGTGGGGGTCATCTTCATCAGCTTCTATCCGATCGACGAAGCACTGCACAGAAAGATAGTGAAGGAGATCCAACAGCGAGATTCCATGTAAGGATAGACTCACTGCAACTTTGAAGTGCTTACTATTTGACAACATGACTACATTGATCTGATTCTATAAGCACTGTGCAATCCAGGCGGGAAATGCCTGTGGAACAATAAAAACAGGTCCTTGCCTTACCAACTTAAATTCATGATTCCAGCGAAATTGTTACAGTGTTAAAATGCTATTTCAGTTTCAGCATGAAATCGCCCGAGCATTTTCCATCTACCAGCATCAGGCACTTCTTCGGTTCCGGGTTTATGCTGTAGGAGATGCCCAGCGTATCGATCCAGCACATGACCCGGTAAATTACACCACACTCATACTTATCGATCGCACCGATGCGCTTCATTCCCTTGTAGGCGAAACATTCATTGTCTTTGAATTCCCAGTGCAATACATTTCTTTCGGGAAAACTCATGCGCGCATTCATAAAATCCGGAATGCCCAATTCGAAAGCCCCTTGGACAAACTGTTTGAACGTCTCAAAGGTATCAACCTCGACATCTTTCATACCGAGAGCTTTTTTTACCCTTGGAATCTCCATCAACGCCAGTGACTGTATGGCCGATTTGTTTATCTGATTGGCTTTTTCTATTCCATATTCCATAAAACAGTGCAAAAACCACATGCCGTCATGGGTCATCCAGTTCTTGTTCAGAAGTTCGATCAATGCTTTTCTGTCAACTGTATCGGGTATATGCATCCCGACTGCCTCCTTATGCTCAAAATGCTACATTTCTTCACAATAAAATCACAGCATCCTTATTATAAATCCCGGGAAATTATCGTGCAATCACTATTCCTTGCTAACAGTAGAGTAACCTGCGCATTCGCCGGATGTCTTCGCAACACGTCACCGACTGCAGGATTACCGCTTCAGGGCGGCGTAGGCCTGCCGGATCAGAGATTCAGTCGCGTCCCAGCCCAGGCAGGCATCGGTTACTGATATTTCAGGGTCCAGATTGTTCGGATCATTGATCTTTTGACTGCCGGGCTTCAGATTACTTTCCAGCATGGTGCCGGTAATGCTGGTCTCTCCCGCCCCTATCTGCTGCAGAATATCCAGCAAAACGTCACCCTGTTTTTCGGGCTTTTTAAATGAATTGCCATGAGAGCAATCCACAATGATATTGGGCGTAATACCGGCTTTTTTCATGAGTTCGCGCGCAAAGGCAATGTATTCAGCGCCATAGTTCGGCCCCATAAACCCTCCTCGCAAAACCAGGTGGCCGAACCTGTTGCCCCTGGTTTTGAACACTCCCACCCGCCCGTCATTCATAACCCCGATAAATGAATGCGTGGAGGCCGCCGTTCGGATGGCCTCGATTGCTACCTGAATATTACCGTCTGTTCCGTTTTTGAAACCAATCGGCATCGAAAGCCCGCTGGCCAACTGTCGGTGGGTCTGCGATTCTGCGGTTCGGGCCCCTATTGCGGCCCAGCTAACCAAGTCAATAATGTACTGTGGGGTAACCGGGTCAAGCACCTCGCTTGCCGCTGCCACGCCCATTTGAGCAATCTCAAGCAGCAGGTTGCGGGCCAGTTTCAGCCCCTTTTCGATGTCGTCACTTCCATCCATGTCCGGGTCGTAAATCAAACCCTTCCATCCCAGGGATGTGCGCGGTTTTTCGAAATATACCCGCATGACCAGATAAATCCTGTCGGCAACCTCCCGGCGCAATCTTTTCAGGCGTTCGGCATATGCCAGGGCACCTTCGGTATTGTGGATAGAGCATGGTCCCACGATAATCAGATGCCGCTTGTCTTTGTGAATCAGGATATTCTCGATTGTATTCCTGCTACTCCAAACTGCCTCTTTGATATCCGGACTCGATGGGATAGCGCTTTTCATCTGCGCAGGCGTGGGAAGCGTGGCCTGGCCGGATATGTTGATGTTGCTCGTTTCAGGCATCGTTCTTTCCTTTCTGTATATTTGTTTGTGTACAGGC
>JAFGIF010000005.1 GCA_016929755.1 Deltaproteobacteria bacterium
CTGTCGTAGGTCCAGATATTATCCCGGAAACGAATCGCACCAAACTGACATATTTTGGCACAGGTGCCGCAGTTTCTGCATAGTGTCGTATTGTGTTCGATTGAGTATCCTGAATTTGCGGCCATTGAAAGTTTCGGATCGAAGCGCCTGGCAAACATGGTTGCCTGAAGGCTGACACAGCTGTCGATATGGCAGTTGCAGATTACACCAAGGCTTCCGCCGGTAGCCACTTTAAAGAAGGCCTGCGTAAGGTAGCCCTGCTCTCTGAATGTTTTGATCAGATCCAACGCCTGGTTTTGGGAGATCTTGCGGGCATTGTATTTTTTACCACACCTGTCTAGCCAGAATTGGGCGGTGGTTTTGCCGACACAGATGCATGAATTAATCGACCACGCGGGAGCATTCAGGGTCTTTTTGCAGGGGCAGTCCATTACGGCAATAAAATCCGGCTCTTGAAGCAGGATTTTATAGGCATGTTTGTAGGGCACTATTTGTTTGTTTTTTGCAGACACAGCAGAAAGATCTTCATTCAATTCAAAGATCTTCCGGGTATCCCTGAACGAGAGTATTTTCGCATGATAGCGGTCAAATGCAAATTTCAGTAACGCCCCGAAAGGTTTAAACCAGGCAAAATGGTTCGCCAGGGAGCGAAAGGCTAGGTAAACAATTTTTACATAGGGATAGTAGAAAGCAAAATAGAGGTAGTTGTGGATTGCTCGATCAAGGCGCCAGGCATGTTTGGAAATCAATGCCTTGGTAGATTCTCTCACGATAAGCTCCTCATATTCAGTTGAGGTTTTCTGTACACAATCGTCAAGAGCAATCCTGCCATAAGAATTCCGGACTCAATATACAAGGCGATAGTGAAACTGTCAGTCATCTCTTTAATGTACGCCAGTAAAAAAGGACCGAAGAAACCGCCCACAGCACAGGCCGTAAACAGCATGCCGTAGATTTTGCCGATATGGGCAGGCCCGAAATCATCGGCTGCGAAAGCAGGCATGGATGCCAAGATACCCCCATAGCAGGCGAGCAGGTAGCATGCCATGACTGAGAATATCAGGATATGTGTTACCTGGGGCAGCAGCATATATCCAATTGCCTGGGTGCCGAACAAAAGCAGAAACACTGATTTTCGTCCGATTATGTCGGAGAGGGATGCCCAGGCGAGCCTGCCGATACCGTTGAATATGGCTCCGGCTGCAACAACGGTTCCTGATACAATGACAATTGCCTGTATTTGTTGGGCGGTGATAGCTCCTGCTCTGGCAGCAATCATTTTCTCCTGGGCTATGGGTGCCAGCTGGGAAATCAGCCCGATTCCGGCGCTGGTAGTCAAAAGGAATATCAGCCACAACAGCCACCACTGAGGTGCTTTGATTGCCTGGGTGAAGGTAAACGAATTAGCAACGTTTGAGATGCTTCCAGTTGCCGGTTGAAAACCTGAAGGGATCCATTCAGTGGGTGGATTTTCTAAAGCCATAACAGCTATCAGCACGATGAATATGCTCAACCCTCCCCAGAGATAAAAGGTTGTGGCTATACCATGATTAATGATTATCCTGGGAGCAAAAGTACCCATGATGAATGAACCTGCACCATAGCCCATAACCGCCAGTCCCGTCACCAGACCTCTCTTGTCGGGAAACCATCTGATCAGTGTAGCTACCGGGGTGACATACCCCAATCCGCCCCCCACTGCCCCGATAATCCCATATACGATGTAGAGGAGAAAGAGATTCTCAAGGTGATTTGCAAATCCGGCCAGTATGATTCCGGTTCCAAACATCAATCCGCCTGCGAGGCCGACAATCCGGGGTCTGATCCTGTCGATCAGGGTGCCTCCAATGGCGACGCAAAGGGGGAATACTGTGCAGTAGATCATAAATGCAGTCTGAGTTTGCGTTTCACTCCATCCGTTAGCGGCCATCATGGGTTTTTTGAAGATGGACCAGGCGTAAACCGTACCAAAACAGAGCTGCATAGCTACTGCAGCAACTGCAATCCACCATCTTTTTCGTTCATAATTATATTGATTCATATTGATCCATTAAAATAAAAATGTATTTGATATAATGTACATAAATGAGCCTGCTTATATCTGTAAAGGTGATAATCAAATTAATGAGTATAATTGGGTGCCTTGAACTTTTCGCAACGTAAGGTTCAGGGGTTCTGGGTTTTCTGGAAATGCAGTGTGGCCATGATTCCGGCCAGGCAGACAAGAAGCGCTCCACCCAGGGATAGAATATCGAGGGATTCTCCCCAGAACAAAAATCCCATAATGGTTGCAAATACGACAATAGCGTACATAAATGGACTGACCTGAGCCGCCGGGGCCAAATTATAGGACTTGGTCATCAATAATTGGCCGCTGACAGCTACGAGGCCTGTCAAGATCAGGATCCACCAGAGGGTTGTGCCGGGTGTTTGCCAGGCCCACAAAAGCGGTACACATGAAAAGACAGTGGCCAGGAGAGTATAGTAGAATACGATTCGCACCGGCGGTTCTGTGGGAGCCATACGGCGTATGGTGACAAAAGAAAATGAGGCCAGAATTCCTGCTGTCAGTGCGATGATGGCAACCGGATCGAAAAGTCCGCTTCCAGGCTTAAGGATCAATATAATGCCTGCAAATCCTATTATGACGGCAGCAATCACTTTTCGGGGGACAGATTCTTTTATCCACACATAAGCAATGATAGGGATGAACAGTGGAGTGGTATAGTTAAGGAGCACCGCTTCGCCCAGTTTCATGTGTGCCAGTGCATAGAAATAGCAGTACATTGCCCCCAGACCGGCAGCGCTGCGCAGCATATGGAGATGATATTTCGATGTTTTTATGCCGCCGACAGGTTTGCGATACCAAACCCAGGGAATGATAAAGATCAGGGCAAACACATTGCGAAAAAAAACAACCATTTCATTGGACAGGGACTGCGAAAGTGTTTTGACCAGGGCACCCAACATGGCAAAAACGAGGGCTGAGCCCAGCATATACAGCGCTCCGGCTATTGGCTTGTTGGAATACTTTTCGACTTGTTGCTGTGAAGGGTCTAAGTTGTGCATACTGAACAGTCGGGTATCACATACATGCTGATCCATCAACCTCTTATATTACAGCAAATAGTCGGAAGAATGTAATTTCGAAATCGAACATGATTGACTGGAGTAAATGATATATTGATAGAATGTTGTAATAATTATTTAGGCTTGCGTCTTAAACTCACTCGCCTTTGTAGACAGCAAAATTGTAAACTAACAGATAAACTGTTGCTATACCAAGCGAGATTGCAGTACCGATAAAAACCCCGCAGCCCGGATATGTGATTGAAACTGATAGACCATATGCGATGATCGATCCCAAGCCGATTGGAAAATTTTTTATAACCGTATGCGTATGTTCGGTAGAATATGTAAAATGTATAATAAGCAGGAGTGGGAAAAAGGTTGTCGGAAATGCTGATAACAGCCCGGCCCAGCGAGGACCGATCAGATGAGCAATCCCGGTAATTGCAACAATGAATGCAGCTGCGAAAAACGCCCTGACACAAAGAACTTGGAAATTCAATCTGATTCTTTTTTGGATCTTTCGATTTTCGATTTCCTTGAAAAGGTACACAAACAACAAGATTGAAATTATGCTCAGAATTGTCGTGCAAAGGGTGCTTAATTTAAGAAAGTGGAGCAGCCAGGCAACGAGGAAATATCCGGATACAGCCATAACAGAGGATGCAGGGATGGTGAATTTTTTCACGTGTAAGGATGTGATATAGTAAAAATATGCAAAGGATTGAATAGCGATTAATCCGAGGATGGTATAGATTGCGCTTATGGCAGCGAATTCAGGGCTTATTTCCAGGCCATAAAAAAACAGTGCCAGTGCGGCTCCCAGAGGATATCCAGCCAAGAGGCCTGCAACCCGCGGGCTTACATGTTCGGCAATTAGTGAGAGTGCCAGTACAATTGCAATGGTGACAGATATTTTAACAATAATCAGCATGCTGAACATATAGCTCTCGAGATATTACAATCAGGCAAAATATTTCTATCACACAAAACATGCCGAAGGAACACTGTTTTTATGCTTTAAAACAAGCCTGAAACGTAATATCGAGATGTAAGGAGGTTTACTTTTAGAGCTGCTTAATTTTTGCAAGGCCGGTCAAGACGTTCTCTCCGTCTTGATTATAGCATGTTCCTTTGAGTGAGATGATCTGCCTTTCATCGATATCAAGTATCTCAACTTTCAACTCGACCGTATCACCGATAAAGACCGGTTTGGTAAAGGTAACTTCCTGGCTCAGGTAGATGTATCCCTGAAAATACCTGCCGATGATAGTGCCGAACAGGCTGCCGGTAAGCATTCCATAGACCAGGCGCTTTTTGAAAATCGAGTTTTTGGCATATATTTCATCGATATGCCAGGGACTGCTGTCACAGATAATGCCGCCGTAAAGGTATACGTCGGATTCGGAAAACGTTTTCCTGAAGCTGTAGGTTGATCCAATCTCCGGCAACATAATTCTTCCTCTATATTATTTACGTTGTTAAAGCTGAGAAAAGGTTGCTGAACCGGTTATACCGATGGTTGCTTTATTATCGATGGGAATCATAAAAGCAAGCATAGATGCCTGCTTTTACGATTCCACTTTCTTAAAAAGATTTGCACAGAAGAACTATGGTTCAACTTTTATCAGCATGGCATCTCCCTGAGAATTACCCGAGCAGATTCCGCATACCCCGATTCCACCGCCCCGCCGCCGAAGCTCATAAGCTAACGTCATGATTATACGGGCTCCGGTTGCACCAATGGGATGGCCGTATGCTATAGCGCTGCCGTTGACATTGACCTTTTTGTACATGTCCTCTTCACTCATTTCCAGAATGCTTTTGCAACTTACCAGAACTACAGCGGCAAAAGCTTCGTTGATTTCGATGAGATCCACATCATCTATGGTCATGTTGTTCTGCTCCAGGACTTTTTTGATTGAGAGTCCGGGGACAGTGGCAATGTCCTTGGTCGGCTGTGAGACTTCGGCATAGTCCAGTACAGTAAACAATGGTTTCAGACCTAATTTGTCCGCCATCTCCCGGCTCATCAACAGGCACACATCACCCCCATCATTGACTCCGGGTGCATTCCCGGCAGTTACACTCCCGGGCTGACCGGTTACCGTACTTTTGTGCCCGAACACCGGGGGCAGTGACGCAAGCCCTTCCATTGTGGTATCCGGCCTGGGAAATTCATCCTTGTCTATGATGAGTGGTTCTTTCTTTTTATGATACTCAACCGGGAAAATTTCGTCGTCCAGTTTGCCTGTTTCCATGGCGTCCTTAGCCGCCATTTGTGAGTGGTAGGCCCACCGGTCCTGGTCTTGCCGGGTAAAACCGAATTCATCGGCAATTTCGGAGCCGTGGATTGCCATATGGCGTTCATAGAACGCATCCCACAGACCATCGTAGACCATCGAGTCCACCACAGGCCTGGATGGTTGGGCCATTCTTACCCCCCAGCGCATTTCCGGCAGAAGGTAGGGGCAGTTGCTCATGCTTTCCTGCCCGCCGGCGATACAGATTTCAGCTCTGCCCAGTTGAATCATCTGCACTGCCAGGTCAATGGTTTTGATTCCTGATGAACAAACCTTATTGACCGTTATAGAAGGGACATGTTCCGGGATTCCGGCCAGAATCGTAGCTTGACGTCCGGGTACCTGTCCGCATCCCGCAGTAACTACCTGACCCATAAAGACATAGTCGACATTTTCGGGTTTGACTGCGCCGTTAGTTCTCCTTAAAACTTCCTGAATAGCCATTGCTCCTAATTCCGGGGCCTTATACTCTTTTAAACTGCCTCCGACTCTCCCGTAAGGTGTCCGGCAGGCTTCCACGATGACCACTTCCCTGAAATTATGCGTGGTGTTTTCAATTTTTCGTCCCATTGAGGAGAAATCAGGCTTGCGTTCACCAAATTTTGTTGGTGTGGAATCAGCATAAACTTCTTCGCGTTTCTTGTTTGGTTTCTGTGGAATTTTTCCCATATTCTTTCTCCTATTTTGATTCTATAAGCGTTTTATTTTTCAATTTACAAATACTATCTCCGTCTTAATTGCCGAACCCGATCGATTTTGCAGCAGCTTCGATTACAGGCAATGCCGATGAATCTTCAATCGTGGATGGGACGGGATACTCTTCTCCATTGGCTATCTTGCGCATCGTGCCCCGTAAAATTTTTCCTGAGCGGGTCTTCGGCAGGGCACTTACAATTGCACACTGTCTGAAACATGCTACAGCACCGAGTTCGGAGCGTACCATCTGCACAAGATCACTGACGATTTCATCCGGATCACGTTCAACTCCCGCTTTGAGAACTGCAAACCCAATCGGCACTTCACCCTTGAGTTGATCTTTCGCACCGAGAACAGCACATTCCGCAATATCTTTATGCTTTGCCACAATTTCCTCCATGGCCCCGGTTGAAAGGCGGTGCCCCGCTACATTAATGACATCGTCCATACGACCCATGATAAAGAGATACCCGTCTTCATCGATGTATCCACCGTCTCCAGTAACATAATAGCCTTCTATCTCGGTAACATACTCCAAGAAGCGGATGTCATCATTCCAGAGGGTTGGCAGGCAACCGGGGGGGAGGGGGAGTTTTACCACCACATAGCCGTCGTTTCCCCTGGGAAGTTGATTGCCTTCCTGGTCCACAATCTGTACGTTATATCCCGGTGCCGGTTTGGTGGGTGAACCTGCCTTGATGGGTAGCGCCTCTATCCCCATACAGTTTGCAGCAATGGGCCAGCCTGTCTCGGTCTGCCACCAGTGATCTATCACGGGAATTCCAAGAATATCATTGGCCCAGTAATATGTATCGGGATCGAGTCGTTCGCCGGCAAGGAACAGGTATCTGAGACAACTGATATCATACTTTTTTAA
>JAFGIF010000260.1 GCA_016929755.1 Deltaproteobacteria bacterium
GGCGGAGACCAATTCTATGAGGAAGACAACAGCGATATTTACGATGACTGCTCCGGCGGTTACGACCCGCATACCAACGTCGATATTATCCTGGGATATAAATTTAGCCACTACCAACTGTCACTGAGAGTCAACAACGTCAGCGATAACAAATACTGGGAGGGAACATCCGAAAATCCCGGCCGCACCTTTATGGCGAAGGTAAGTGCCACTTTCTAGAATAGTTTTTGTCTTTAAAGCAGACGCCCTGAATTGCATACTTGCAATTCAGGGCGTATTTATTTAAGCAATACTAAACACAACAAGGAGTTCGTATGGAATGGCTGGATAAAAGCGGCGTGGTCGGATACATCCTGGCGGGAATCTCGGTTGTTACCCTCGCTGTCTTTCTCGAACGGTTTTTCATGCTGCAACTGGAACGCTACCGGATAAAAAAAGGCGCCGGAATCATGGCAAAGATAAAAATGCTGATCGACGACAATTTCGGAATGAACATATCCCGGCTGGAAGATCTGGTCTCTTTCAGGGCTGAAGAGGAAATCGAACGGATCTCATCCGGGATCGGACTGATCCGGTTGTCTTCCGCGGTCTCACCCCTGCTGGGCCTGCTCGGAACCGTTCTGGGGATGATCGAGTCCTTCAAACAGGTATCCGAAATGGGCGGAAGCGTGAAACCGGCGGTTCTGGCTTCCGGCATCTGGGTGGCACTACTGACGACTGCCGAAGGTCTCGTGATTGCAATAACCGCCTTTTTAATGCACCACTACCTGCAGTTCGTGGTATCCAGGATCGGTAAATATATAATTCGCGAGGCGGATAAACAGATCATCGGAGTTCAAAATGATTCGGCTGAATCGCAACCACAAAAATGATGCTTCGTCCACAATTGAAATCACCCCGCTGGTGGACGTTGTTTTCCTGCTGCTGATCTTTTTCCTGCTGACGGCGACTTACTTCCATCCTTCCATGGACCTGACACTGCCTGAAGCCGAATCAGCAACCCATCAGGAACACGAAGAGCCCATCACCATTGCCATTTCAGAGTATGGCGAGATCGAGATCAACAACGTTAGCGCAACCCTGGAAGACATTGCCCGCATTCCAATAAATTCTCCGGTGCTGATCCTGGAAGATAAAACCGGGCCCTATGGGACTTTCATTGAAGTACTCGACACCCTTCGGATCAGTGGAATCGAAAAAATATCCATAGTAACCGATGAAAAAACTGAGTAGAATTATCTTATTCCTGGCGATTTCAATAATCGTTCATATGAGCATCACCCAACTGCTGGAATCTACCCAAACCAAACAAACGCCCTATCAGAGCGTTGCGGTCTCCATCATTAAAGCGGTCAAACCGGAAGAGGAAATACCCGAACCACCTCCTCCGCCTCCACCTCCCCCAAAGCCGAAACCCAAGCCTAAGCCGAAACCAAAACCCGAGCCTATCCCGGAACCCGAACCGGAACCAGTCCCACAACCAGAGGTGGTTGAATCACCACCTTCTCCTGAGCCCGTCATTATGGCTGAACCTCAGGCAACGCCGCTCCCACAGCCTGCGCAGGTGAATCATGCCAGGTTAAAAAAGGATTACCGATCTCTGGTGGAATCCATTATCCGTAATAATATCTATTATCCTCAAAGCGCCCGCAGACGCAATATTCAAGGTACGGTCGAAGTCCTGTTCACTATTAACGAGCACGGAGAAATCTCGGATATCAAGATCACCAGATCATCGGGAAGCTCTCTTCTTGACAAGGCCGCTATCTATACCCTTAAAAAATGCACCTTCCCTCCGCCTCCGTCCGATCCGATGGAATATCCGATACCGATAACATACAAACTGATGGAGGCATCTTGAGGATATGCAGTCTATGATTGAAATCAGCACGTTGGAATTTTCATATATCAATAAAACCTCGGTATTTACTGATATATCATTTTCACTCCCAGCAGGAAGACTGTGTGCACTTATGGGTGGCAACGGTTCGGGTAAAACAACTCTGCTGAAATGCATTGCCGGGCTCCTGGTTCCTTCGCATGGAACCATCTCAATTGCGGGAACCCGGATCAGCAAACTTACGAAACGACAACGTGCCCGCCGGATGAGTATGGTTCCCCAGGAACATTCAACCGTATTCCCCTACACGGTTGAAAACATGGTGCTGATGGGCAGGGCTCCCTATATCGACGCATTCGCCATGCCCGGAGAGGATGATCTGTCCGTTGCGTATCAGGCCATGCAGGAAGTCGGCATCGAACATCTGGCCCACAAAATGTACTCTCAGATCAGCGGGGGCGAACGGCAGCTGGTCCTGATCGCCCGGTCTTTGGCCCAGAACACCCCGATCATGCTCCTGGATGAACCTACCAGCCACCTCGACTATCGCAACCAGATTCTGACCATGTCAATCGTCAGACGCCTGGTCAAGGAAAAGGGCTTTCTGGCTCTGATCGCCACTCACGATCCTAACCATGCCCTGTTCTTTGCCGATACGGTAATCATCCTGCACCAGGGGCGTATCCTGAGAAACGGTCCATCCGGAGAGGTGATAAATCGCGACAATATCAGCACGGTCTACGGCATTGAAGTACAGGAAATCCGGGATCATGATAAAATCAGATGGATCATGCCGGATGTGGAAATCCTCAATCACAGGAGAGATCCGCAATGATTCGAGGCCGACGCTTGTGCATGCTGATACTCCCAGTGGCGCTGTTTGTGATCCCGGCCTGTCAGCCAGTACAGTCCAAAGGAGAAACCCACGCCACGAGAGTCATAACCGATATGACAGGCAGACAGGTACAGATCCCGGGCGAGGTCAGACGGGTTGTTACCGCCATGTACCCCATCGCCACCCAGCTAATGTTCCTGGTGAGTGCCCAGGAGAGCCTTGTGGGTATATCGGATTATGACATTAACGATGTCATGCTGCGTATCTATCCTCCTATGAAAGACATTTACCGTCCGGCGCGCTCTAATGGCGGGGAAATTTCGGTTGAAGAAATCATCAAGATGAAGCCGGATGTGGTCTTCTGCCATATGCGCAACGCCCGCGAGCATACCTTGAAAAACCTTGACATCGCCAGGGTGATTCTGAGACTTGAAAATCCCGAAGCCCTCATGCAGGGTATACTTCTGGTCGGCGACATCATGAACAGAACCGAGCAAGCCTGCAAGGTAGTGCATTACTACCGCTCGAAACTCGATTATATCAAACGCCGCACCGCCGGAATCAACCCGAAAAAAACAGTCTATTTTGCCGGTCCGGCCAAGCTCAGCACCGCCGGGGGGGACTTCTTCCAGAATTTTGTGATCGAGTATGCCGGTGGAATAAATGTCGGCCGGGAAGGTCGCGGCGGCTGGTGCTCGATTTCCATCGAACATCTCCTGGCCTGGAACCCGGACTGCATCTTCATCGGCAACTACGGCACGGCATCCATTGAAAGTTTTACAGGCGATCCCCGGCTCAGAGATATCTCGGCCGTGAAAAAAGGGGATGTCTACATGTCGCCATACTACATTGGTTCCTGGGATGTACCCACGCCTGAATCCGTACTGGGTATTATGTGGCTGGCAAACATCCTTTACCCTGAAGCCGTTGCCTTTGATATGGCCAAAGAGATGAACGAGTTTTATACATTCTGCTACGGGTACACCCCTAAGCACGATGAGATTGCCCGCGTCCTGGGGGAAAAATGAGAAAAGTCCAGCACTACCTTGTCTACCTTATAGTGCTCAATATTTTAATGTTCTGCCTCTCCATGTTTCTGGGCCGGTATCATATTCCCATGGGAGAGGTTATTAACGCTATTTTCTCACCAATCATAACAAGTGGCTCGGAACCATCACGCATTGTCACAACCGTACTGTTCCATGTGCGCCTGCCAAGAATCCTGCTGGCAATGCTGATCGGGGCCGGACTTGGAATTACCGGGGCATCCTTCCAGGGCATTTTCAGAAATCCCCTGGTATCGCCCTATATACTGGGGGTCTCCTCGGGCGGCGGGTTCGGCGCAGCCCTGGCGATTCTGCTCTTTAACAGCCCCATGGCAATACAGATCCTGGCTTTTGTATTCGGCATGCTGGCCGTGGGAATTACCTATTTTATCGCCCTTCTCGGGTACCGGATTTCAACCTATACCCTGGTCCTGGCCGGCATTGTAGTCGGATCATTTTTTACCGCCCTCATTTCACTATTGAAATATGTGGCCGACATTTACACCAAACTACCGGCCATCGTATTCTGGCTCATGGGTTCCCTGGCAGCGGTGGATATATCCGATATGTTGCGCACAGGACCAATTATCGCGGTGTGCATAATTGTGCTGATCATGCTCAGGTGGCGCTTCAACATACTCTCTCTTGGCTCTCAGGAGGCCAAAACGCTCGGAATTAATACAACGGTACTCTATTTGGTGATCATAACCCTATCCACGGTTATCGCCGCCTCGATCGTTGCCATCGCAGGCATAATCGGCTGGGTCGGTCTGGTGGTCCCGCACCTGTGCCGCATGATGGTGGGGGCGGATCATGAAAAACTGCTGCCGGCCTCTGCCCTGATGGGTTCGGCCTACATGCTCATGGTGGATGATGTCGCCCGGACTCTGGTATCACAAGAAATTCCCCTGGGAATCGTAACCGCTATCATTGGTGCACCGTTCTTCGCATATCTGCTGAAACGCCGCCGAGGAGGCAAACCATGATTTATCCGCTCTCGACCCTGTATGCCGGATCCGTGGAACAAATCCCGTTCTTCCATTACTACCCAGGGCACAAAGCGCTCATCATCGGCACCTACGGCTGTAACCTTGATTGCAAGTACTGCATGAACCAGCATCTGCTCAACGAACCGTCGAACTTCTTCGACCTTGCACCCGCACAGGTCGCTGCAAAGGCCAAGACAAGCGGGTGCGATCTGATCAGTTTCAGTGCCAATGAACCGGCCGTAAGCTTCGACTATTTCATCGATATCGCCGAGGCCGCCAAAGAGTATGGAATTATAACCGGTTGCAGCACAAACGGCCTTTTTAATGACTCCCAACTCGACAAACTCAAAAACAGCATCGCTTTCGCCAATGTAAGCCTCAAGGGACCGTCCGAACAATTTTACCATGAAATGTGCTCTGCCGGCTCTCCGCAACGGGTGCTTACCACCGTGAACGAATTGCATGCCAACTCTGTCCACGTCGAGGTTACCACACCCTATGTGCCCTTGATCACCCCTGACGAAATGTTTTCAATGGCTGAAATGATCGGGAACGTCAGCCCTCACATTCCCTGGCATATCTTCAGGCTGTTGCCGGAATACAAGCTGACGGACATTGCCCAACCAGGTATCGACGACCTGCTCGAAATGAAAAACCGCGTTCTGAAATACCTTTTGTACATCTACCTGGAGAATTTCGCCAGTTCGCACTGGGTAGATACCTGCTGCCCGCAATGCGATTCTCTGCTGTTGCAGCGTATCAGCACCCGCGGTTGCGGGGCCCACTTAATGAAAATTCAGATAACCGACGGGGCCTGTCCGGTCTGCAGCCGACCCGTGGATATTATCGGCCAAGCCGCGATTGTAGATTTACTCAGTCTGGATGAAGTCGATCCCCGAACCGGGCTCATTGACGTGGGAGGATGGCAGAGCTACGTTGATATGGGATCCGGGGTTCCCAAAACCGAAGGACAGCAAAGTCCGGCTCGCCATATCATTTCAAAACATCCCTATCCCGGAGATATGAATTTCGAGGCCGACCAATGGGTAGTCGATGTAGCCCTCGACATCATCCCCGAGATTAAACCCGACCTTATGGTACTGACTTTTTCCCAGCCGTCACTGGTGGGCAGGCATATGCCGGATATAGAAACCTACCGGAGCTTTGTAAACAACACCATATCCGAAGTGGAACGTTTTATCAGCCAAGCCGCAATGGAGTATCTCATCGTAGGTTTGGGCGATCTGAATGATACCAAGGGCGTCATCAACCTGGAACAACATATCCGGGGAGCGGCATCGGCTGATGAGGGCATTGCCTGTCTTTACGATTGCACACCCGTAGATGCCGAGCGCGTTAAACAGCTCGAAGGAGTTCAGGCTGTTATAACCAGGCAAGAGATGCAAACCCGTCTCGGCCATGCCCTTGATCCGGACATCTTCGGGACATTTTTTGTATTGGCTCACAGCGGTTATCAGTTTCTGGCACTGTCTTCGAGCAGCAGATATGCCTACCGACAACCGGCCCAGGACACTCGCATACCCGTAATGACATCTCTCGATCGTTCCCCCGGCTCGATCAGGGACATCCGGGAAATAGCAGGCGAAATCGTAATCAGACAAAAACGCAGACTGGCCCTGATCCTGATCGAAGGCATCGGCTTAAAAACGTTCCCTCTCGATTCACAACCGGCAGATAATTCAATCAACGGGATTGTCTACAGTTCGACTTTGCTGCAGTACATGGTGATCAGCACCGGTCAGGCGGTGTTTCCGACCTTTTTCGGCTATCCCCTCTGGAAAACATCACCATTGGTCAATCCGTTTTCCCGACACACCCCTTTCCTGCAAAGCTGTCTCACCCGGGATATCATTGCAGCAGGCATGAAATCCGTGAGTATAGGAAATCGCAGCATTATGACCCACACGGCATTTCCAGCCTCATTGAGCGTCGAATGTCACTGCGCATCCCTGCACAACTACGGTTCTTTGGAGGTGACTCTATGAAACTTTTGTATCGCATCGGATTTTCAATAGTTTGTTTCATGCTGTTGTATCTGCCTGCCTCACATGCCAGACATATCGTGGACATGATGGGCCGCACCGTAGAGGTGCCGGTAAAAATTGAACGGGTCGCATCGCCCTATCGAATCGCAACCGAGATGATCATTACACTCGGAGCTCAGGATAAACTGGTGGGAGTCTCCACTGTGCCCGGTGATATCATTAAACATTATTTCCCCGATATAACAAATTTATCCTTAGCCGACAGGCATTCCAGTGTTGAAGAATTTCTGCGCATGAAGCCGGACGTGATCTTCACGACCTACTCGCCGGTGGTCGACAAACTGGCACAATCCGGCATCAGTGTATTCTGCATGAAGGTTGAAAATCCCGATTCCATGCTTGAAGGGATGCTCATGATCGGTGATGTCCTTAACAAAACAGAACAGGCCCAAAACTTTGCTCGCTATTTCAAAGCCAAACTCGATCACATCGAAGCCATGACCAAGGCCATTACACCCAAGAAAGCAGTATATGTTGTCGGACCTAAGATACTTATAACCGTGGGAGGTGACTTTTACCAAAATTTTATCGTACAGTATGCTGGCGGAATCAACGTCGCCCGGGATCTCAGGGGAGGGTGGGTACCTGTTTCCCGCGAGCATCTGATCGCCTGGGATCCGGATGTTTTCATCACCATCGGCTATACGGCCATGGACCCCTCGCAGATTAAAAATGATGCCGGGCTGGCTCCGCTGAAGGCCCTTAAAACCAACGCCATCTACATCTTTCCCAGCTATATCGATTCCTGGGATATGCCAACACCGGAATCACTTCTTGCCATCATGTGGCTGGCAAATATTCTGTATCCTGAAAAGGTCAACTTCGATATGCACAAAGAGGCCCGCGAGTTTTACCTAAAATTCTACGGCAGCTATCCCCAAGAGGTCAGACTCAATTGAGAAATCGCAACACACTGGTTATTCTGACAGGACTGAGAGGCTGCGGAAAAACAAGCCTTCTGAAAAATCTGATCGAACGCCATGACCTTAATGTCCAGGGTTTTCTGAGCTGCAAGGAATTCAGCGGCTCTTTGATGACAGGCATCAATCTTGTTGTCCTGCCCGGGAAAACATCCATGCCAATGGCAACCACGACCCCGTTTTCCACCCCGGTTAGCACAGGGCGGTTTTATTTCTTTTCGGAAACATTCGGGCTTATAGAGCGCCATTTCAATACAATCAGACCCAAGATACCGTTTATTTTCGATGAGTTTGGTCAATTGGAGATGAGACAGGAGGGCCACTATCCCCTGTTTCAAAAACTCATTGAGAAAAACCATCCGTTGCTGCTGGTGGTACGTAAAGAAATGCTTGAAGAATTTCTGGCATCTTTGCCACAAGAAACCCTCTTTAACATCTTCGATATGGATGAAATGATTCATCAAGATATTAACAACTGTATGTTGGAATTTCTGGAAAATCCGGCATCCGCATGTACAACGAACAAGACTTATTGACAAAAAATGGAAAGTCATTCAACAATATGAATATATCTTTCAATAGGAGGAAGCCATGGAAGAGAATGTCAGCACTCTTGACCGGGTGGTAAGAGCTGTAGTTGCTATTCTGATCATCGTATTGTATCTCAAAGGCTGGATCAAGGGCCTCGCCGGACTGTTACTCGTTGTCAGCGGGGCTCTACTTTCAAGCGTGCTTTCCGGTTATTGTCCGCTTTACGAACAACTGGGCATCAGCACCAGGGAATAGAACTCAGGCAGTTATTGTCTGCTTGATATAGCTGTGCATATAGTCAAAACCTGACCACAATGTGAAGAAAAAGGCGATCCACAAAAAGAATTCGCCTGCAACCTGGAAGCGAACCCCCAATATGGTGTAATGAAAGAGGAGCGGAATCAGGGCCGCACACTGAAAGGCTGTCTTGTATTTGCCAAGCCAGTTAGCGGCAATGATAATATGCTTTTCAGAGGCAAGACTTCGAAGCCCGGTCACAGCAATTTCCCGGCCTATTATCACCGCAACAATCCAGGCCGGAACCCTGCCCAGCGGGATTAAAAATATCAGAACGGTAGCTATCAGTAATTTGTCCGCCAGAGGATCCAAAAGCTTGCCGAGATCGGATTCAATATTATATTTGCGCGCAATATGCCCATCCAGGAAATCGGTAACGGTTGCCGCGATAAACAGCAGTGCGGCGATAAACGATGACCAGAAATCACCTGAAAAGAGCAATAATGCGATTACCGGTACAATCAGAATACGCGACATGGTTAATGCATTCGGAATATTCACAAAAAATTATTCTCCGCCTGAATTTAAAATTGTCAGTACATTTTTAACATATTCTCGCGTCTCTTGGTAGGGTGGAATTCCATTATAGATATCAACCATGGTCGGGCCTGCGTTGTATGCTGCCAGGGCCTTTACCAGGTCCCCATCGTAGCGCTTTAAAAGTTGGGCAATATATCTTGTACCGGCCCTGATATTCTCTGCCGGATCCCACGGATCAGCCACACCCATTTCAGCAGCCGTATCTGGAAGCAACTGCATCAGACCGATTGCACCCTTGGAGGAGAGTGCTGTCGGTACAAAATTCGATTCCACCTCAATAATCCCCCGGATAAGCCGTGGCTCAATTCCATTGGTTTTGGCCGCTTGGCGAATCGTTTTTTCCAGACTGTGCGCATCACCCGGCATCTGGCTTGGCTTGGGCTTCTCCTGCATATACAACGTCCAATCATTCCCGCTCGGACAATCGGTAAAAATAAGCCTGCCATCAATAAGTTGCTTGACAAAAATATCGGCTCTGCTTTCAATGCTCATTGCCGGTATAAACACAGTGGCAATCAATAAAACCAAAAGCATCTTATGCGCAAGTGCATTAATTTTCAGTTTTCTCATACCTGCTGCAGATTCCCTCGCGGTTTAAATATTTGAGCAATCATCATTGCAGGGTTTTCTCCCGGTCGCTTTTCACGATCAGCTTCTTGGGAAGACAAATTCGCATGTGGGTTCCCTTGCCCTCTGTACTGTTTACCGTAATGAAACCGTGGTGCTCTTCAATAATCATGTACACTTTTGAGAGTCCCGTGCCGGCACCGTAAACCTTGGAAGTATAAAATGGGTTAAAGATATCATGGATTTCATCAGCAGGGATGCCCCTGCCTGTATCAATTACGTTCACGATAATGAATTTTTGATTGATACTAACACTGATCGTCAAAGTGCCACTGCCTTCCATGGCCTCGCAGGCATTGACGAACAGATGCCAGAACGCTTCTATGAGCGAATTGCGGTCCGCATTGATTTCCTCAAGCTCAGATGGAATGTCAACCTCATATTGGATTCCTGTAAGATCTTGTTTAGAAAAAGTTTGTATCAATGCCTCATCGATAACGTCCTCAATACTTACCTTGGAAAATGACAATTTATGGATTTTGGCATAATTGGCGTATTCCTCAATATCTGAAACCATTTTTTCCAGTCGCTCTACATCGCCAATAATATATTCCAAGTAAATTTTCTGATGGGTTCCGGGTTCGATCAGACGTTCCAGCCTTCTGGTAAATCCGCCCAGCGAAGTCAGAGAATTTCTTATTTCATGTGCAACTCCCTCGACGACATTGCCCAGGGAAGCAAGCTTTTCAGCATTAATGATCTGTCTGCGCATCTCTTCCACTTGGGAAAGATCCCTGACAACAATCACTATGCCGCCTTTATACTTGCCTTGTTTCAATGGGGAAAGCGTTACCAGGCCTGCAAACGTACTGCCGTCAATCCTTTTGAAAAGATGCTCGCGTTCAAAACGCTCCATTCCCTGCTCAAGCGAAGATTTAATATCACCCAGAATATCGTCTCCGGGATCGTCAAAGAGAACGCCCAAAAATTGACCTTTCAACTCTGCGTCATTCCCCCACAGCTCTTTGGCCATGGGATTCATGAATTGGATATAGCCTTCAGAATCTACCGTGACAACCGCTTCTCCAATGGCTTCGGTAATCGTGACCAGAAAGTCCTTATACGCATCACCCCGGTCTCTCAATCGCAGGGTTTCCATCAGAATTTCATGATCCCGGATCAACTTATTGGCAAGTTGTACCATCTCGGGCATTGAAATCGGCTTGGAAATATAATCATCAGCGCCGGCTTTCATGGCCTGCACAGCCACATCTTCCGATCCTTCCCCTGTGATGAATACTACCGGCGCGTTGGGGTCTTTGGCCTTGATCTCTTTAAGCACATCCATGCCATCCTTGCCGGGCATGCGGTAATCTAGAAAGACCAGATCCGGCATCTCCTCTTCAAAGGCTTTGAGCGCTTCGAGCCCATCGAAGGCCTGGATGACCTGAAAACCGTAATCACCGAGAACTTCCATTATAGAATCGTTCACATACCGATTGTCATCAGCAATTACGATTTTGCGTTTTTTTACAACGTCCTCTCCCATTCCTGTTTCTTCCATACAAGTACTATCTCGTCATCTCCCAAAGCTTTCTTAACGTCCTGTATATGCCTTCCTGATGGAAGAATAATGTCAGGCGCTATCTCTGAGAGGGGGTACATCACAAAGGAACGTGACTCCATTCTCGGGTGAGGCACCTGAAGTTCTGCCGTTGTTATTGTAATGCCTTCAAGGGCAAGGATGTCAATATCAATACTGCGGGGTGCATGATAATAAGGCCGTTGCCTGCCCAGGGCATCTTCAACCTGATGACAGATCTGCAGCAGTTCAAAAGGCCTTAAGATGGTTTCCATTTTTATAACCATATTAAAATAGGCCCGTTGAGGATGGATTACCTCAAGGGCCTTTGTTTCGTAAATACTTGATTGATCGATTATTCTGATACCGTATGCCGGCAGACAGTCCCGGGCCCGCTGCAGATTGAGTAATCTGTCTCCAAGGTTGGCGCCGAGAGAGAGAAACCCTTTCATTCAGGAAACCTTGTTCTGCAAGACTCCTATACCCTCGATCTCAACCTGAATGGAATCACCCGGTTCCATTGGCCCAATGCCGGAAGGGGTACCGGTCGCAATTACATCACCCATCTCCAGAGTCATGATCATGGAAATAAAACTAATAAGCTCATATACATTGAATATCAGGTTGGATGTATTCGAAGACTGTTTCACTTCTGAGTTGAGTCTGGCTGAAACTGCCAGGTTATGAGGATCCTCCAGGTCTGTGACGATCCATGGCCCGATGGGCGAAAAAGTATCAAAAGATTTTGCCCGTGTCCACTGGCCATCCTTGATCTGGAGGTCACGCGCAGTCACATCGTTGAAACAGGTGTATCCTAAAATGTAGTCCTTGGCATGTTCCTGTTTGATATTTCTGCATCGCCTCGAGATTACTACGGCCAGTTCAGCCTCGTAATCCAGACGGGTCGACTGGGAAGGATAGCAAATTTCGTCACCGGGACCGATTACGCTGCTCGATGGCTTCAGAAACAGTATCGGCTCTAAAGGAACCTCCAACCCGAGTTCGCGGGCATGATCCCGGTAATTCAGTCCAACCGCTACGATTTTTGTCGGTTGCACCGGGGCCAGGATCTGCTTGATATCCAGAGGGTTTCCCTTTTTTCTGCTTTCAAAGTCCCATGTATGGAACTGCGATCCATCATCACTCGCAAACCAGACGGCGGTTCCGCCACTCTCGATTCCTCTGCCGATTTTCATCTTACAACCCCAACACATCGATCATTGAATACAACCCGGGACCTTTACCGTCCAGCCATTTTGCGGCTCGCAGGGCTCCCTTTGCAAAATTCTCCCGTGAATGCGCCCGGTGGGTGATTTCAATCCGTTCGCCGGTGCCTGCAAACAGCACTGTATGCTCCCCAACGATATCTCCGGCCCTTAACGTCTGAATGCCGATTTCGCCTTGAGAGCGCTCCCCGATAATGCCGTTGCGCTCATAACGTGCATGATCGCTCAACTCAACACCCCGGGCCTGGGCAACACGCTGCGCCAAACCCTTGGCCGTGCCGGACGGTGCATCCTTCTTGAATCGGTGGTGGGTCTCAACGATTTCGATATCATAGTCTTCACCGAGCATTTCTGTAAGCATCCCGACCGCTTTGAACATCACATTCACCCCGATGCTCATATTAGGCGCCATAACTATAGGTATCTTGCCGGCCAGATCAATCAGAGTATCCTTTTGTTCATCACTGAACCCGGTTGTCCCGATCACCATGGCCTTACCTTGAATCGAGGCATACCAGACATTCTTCATGCTGGCCTTGGGCAGCGAAAAATCAATAATTATCGAACACTCGCCAAATGCCTGATTCAGATCAGATGTGAGCGCGACCTGCAAAGGCTTAGATCCAATCACAAACCCGACATCGGTACCGATCAGGGAGTGACCCTCGATCTCCGTTGCCCCGCCCAAGACCATATCATCGCTGGCAACAACACCTTCTGCAAGCATACGTCCCATTCTGCCTGCGACACCGACCACACCGACTTTCAACATAGTCTACCCCCTGAAAGCTAAACGCATCCGTACGATCTGAGTACACCGAGCAGTTTCTCCCGGTTATCGGCTGCCATGGTACACAGCGGCAATCGGAATTCTTCCGTGATCTTGCCCATCATGGCCAGGGCGGTTTTTACCGGGATGGGATTTGTCTCGAGGAACATGGCATCATGAATGTCCAGCAGGTCAAAATGAATCTCTCTGGCTTTCTCGACATCATGATTGAACCAAGCATCCATCATGGCGGCCATCTTGTCCGGCACAACATTAGCCGTGACCGAGATAGCGCCTTTGCCTCCCAAGGAGAGGATGGGCAGATTCAAGGCATCTTCTCCAGAGAGAACACTGAAGTCACTCGGAGAATTTCTTACAATCCGTGCACATTTTACCAGGTCGCCGCTGGCCTCTTTCACTCCCACAATCGTATCAATTTCAGCCAGTGAAATAACCGTCTCGGCAGCCATGTTGCAGCCGGTCCTGGAAGGCACATTATAGAGAACCTGTGGAATGTCACAGGCAAGAGCTACGGCCTTATAATGTTCATAGAGCCCTTTCTGGGTAGGCTTGTTATAATAGGGGGTAATCAAAAGAGCGCCGTCGGCACCTGCCTCACGGGCATGCCTGGTGAGCCTGATAGCCTCCTCCGTCGAATTTGAACCGGTTCCGGCAATTACAAAAACCCTGCCCTTGACTTCATCTATAGTTATATCGATCACCAGTTGGTGCTCGACATGGCTCAAGGTGGCAGATTCTCCGGTCGTGCCACAGGGAACGATCCCGGAAATGCCTGATTCAATCTGAAAATTTATAAGCTTTCTCAGAGAATCCTCATCAACTTTGCCATTCTTGAATGGCGTTACAATTGCTGTTATTGCGCCTGAAAACATCTTCTACCTCCTATTTCTGCAATATTTCATCGGGCAGGATTTCTTCAGCTACAAGGTCTTCGTAGGTCTGTCGTTTTGTAACCACAAAGTATTGTGCCCCGTCCACCAGGATCTCGGCTGACTTGGGTCGCGAGTTGTAATTGGATGCCATGGTAAACCCGTAGGCTCCGGCACTCATAACAGCGACCAGATCTCCCCGGGACAAGTGGGGAAGATTGCGGTCCTTGGCAAGGAAATCACCACTCTCACAAATGGGACCCACAACGTCCGCCTTTTGTCTGCCGGCATGATTTTCTCTAAGAGGCCAAATATCATGATAGGCATTATACAGCGAGGGCCTGATGAGATCATTCATCCCGGCATCCACTACCACAAAGATTTTACCGGATCTTTGTTTGCGATACAATACCTTGGTTACCAGAATGCCCGTATTGCCGATGATTACTCTACCGGGCTCGAATATGAGTTTTAACCCAAGTCCTTCGACTGCTTCCCTGATGGCCTTAACGTATTCATTCGGATGCGGGGGTTCTTCATCGGAGTAAGTGATACCCAATCCTCCGCCGAGATCCAGGTAACGAAACTCTATACCGTGTTCTTTCAGACGCGCAATCAGAAACTTCAACCGCTCAATCGCGTCGATAAATGGCCTCAACTCGGTAAGCTGGCTGCCGATATGGCAATCTATGCCCACGACATCAAGATATTCCATTTCCTTGGCCTTAAGGTATTGAGCAATGGAACCTTCGACATCGATACCGAACTTGTTCTCTTTCAGGCCGGTCGAGATATAGGGGTGGGTCTGAGCATCCACATCAGGGTTGACCCGTATCGATATGGCGACTTTTTTGCCGAGAGCTTGGGCTTGCTCGTGGATTACCTCGAGTTCTTCCTCGCTCTCGATATTAAACATCATGATGCCCGCATTGATAGCCATGTCGATCTCTTCCACGGTCTTGCCCACTCCGGAGTAGACAATTTTTGAACCATCGATTCCGGCCTTCAATGCCCTATAGAGCTCCCCGCCCGAGACCACATCCGCACCAAGACCCTGCCCGGCCATGTATGACAGAATCGCCATACTCGAGTTGGCCTTCATGGCAAAACAGGTTTGATGATCCACACCGGCAAGAGGTCCTTCGAAAGCCTGTATATGCCGACGAATGGTCGGCAGGCTGTAGCAGAAAAATGGAGTCCCAACATCTTTAGCGATCTTTGCCAAATCAATGTCACCGCAGTAAAGCTTACCTTGTTTGTACATAAAATCATGCATAACCGTTGATCCTTACCATTTTCAGTTACATCTTATCTTTGCATCACTTAACCAGAATGATGTACCCTTCGCAAGCCCTACACGATACACCATGCATCTGGTCTCCGGCTCAGTATCCTTGAGCACATACATGCCCTCTCTATCGATGGGAAGTTCCATCTTTTGCTTGAGATCATCCGTACAGGCCGGACATAGTCCTTTGGGTTTTCCCAGTAGAACCAGATTGTCCCCCGGGGCATTACATCTGACTTTGACCACGAATGTGTCATGAGTAAACTTAATCGATACCACTTCCACCGGGTCGGGTGTTCCTGGTGGAAGTGGCGGCAGTTTGCGGCCGCAACCCGCACATAGTACAAGAATTAATAATATAATTGTGGCAAGCTTATTTCTCATCTTTCAAGCTGCCCAGGATGCGTGAAGCTTCACGCAGGGATTCTCTGACATTATTCCTGGCAGTCCCGCCATAACTGGTCCTGCGGTCGACCGAGTTTTGGGGCGAGATGTATGTAAAAATGTCTTGTGCAAACATATCAGAAAACTTCTTGAATTCATCAAGGCTTGTTTGATCCAGTTGCTTGCCCTGATGCTCGAGATGGACGACCAGATTGCCGGTAATTTGATGGGCATCCCGGAAAGGCAACCCCTTTTCCACCAGATAATCGGCTATATCGGTGGCAGTGATAAAACCGGCTTGCAGTAATTTCTCGAGCACATCTGTTTTGATGGAAAGCCCGTCCATGAGACCTCTCATCACCTCCAGGCTGGCCTTGAGAGTATCAATGGTCGTGAAAAGAGGCACCTTGTCCTCCTGCATATCCCGATTGTATGCCAGGGGAAGGCCTTTCATCATGGTCAGCAGGCTCACCAGATTGCCATACACGCTTCCCACCTTGCCTCTGACCAGTTCGGCCACATCGGGGTTCTTCTTCTGGGGCATAATGGAACTGCCGGTGCAATAGGCATCCGGGAGTTCGATAAAAGCAAATTCCTGCGAATTCCACAGGATAATCTCTTCAGCCAGACGGCTCAGGTGCATCATGACCAGTGCCGCGGCAAAGACCACCTCAAGCACAAAATCGCGATCGCTGACCGCATCGATGGAATTGCGGCTGGGTGCATCAAACCCCAGAGCAGAGGCAGTCATAAAACGATCGACTGGGTGGGGCGTACCGGCCAGTGCGGCGCTGCCCAGAGGGCTGACATTCACCCGCGCAAAAGTATCTGAAAAACGCTGATAGTCGCGGTAGAACATTTCAAAGTATGCCAGCAGATGATGGGCAAAGGATATCGGCTGGGCATGCTGCAGATGAGTCATGCCGGGAACAAGTATATCCACATGAGCTTCAGCCTTTTCTGTAATCGTCTGCAGAAAGTCCATGAGCAGGGCTTTGATGCTGCGTATTTCATCACGCACATACATCCTGAGATCGGTAGCCACCTGATCATTTCGACTCCTGGCCGTATGCAGCTTCTTGCCGGCTTCCCCGATTCGCCTGGTGAGTTCAACCTCAATGTTCATGTGGACGTCTTCGAGGGCCGGATCAAACTCAAAACTGCCGTTTTCAATATCCTCTCGGATTTTCTTTAAACCGCTGATGATTGCCGCACTCTCCTCCTCGGAAAGCAGACCTGTCGAAGCAAGCATTCCGGCATGGGCGATACTGCCCTCAATATCCTGGCGGTATAGACGTTTATCAAATGCTATTGATGCGCTGTAGTCTTCCACCAATTGGTTAATATTCTGTCGAAACCTGCCTGCCCACGGTTTTTCAGCCATCTTTCACCTGTGCGCGCATTCTCAGCCTGAGTGAATTCAGGCGGATAAAGCCTTTCGCGTCTTTCTGATTATATACATCATCTTCTTCAAAGGTTGCCACTTGTGGATTGTAGAGAGATTTCGGTGCCCTGCGCCCGGTTACGATACAGTTGCCTTTATAGAGCTTCAGCCTGACATCGCCGCTAACACCTCTCTGCGAATCATCGATCAGGAGCTGCAAAGCCTCTCTTTCAGGTGCAAACCAGTAGCCGTTATAGATCAGGGTAGCATAGCGCGGCATGAGTTCGTCACGCAAATGCATAAGTTCCCGATCCATGGTAATCTGTTCGATGGCACGGTGGGCAACCTTCATAATCGTGCCGCCCGGGGTTTCATATACCCCTCTGGACTTCATGCCGACATAACGGTTCTCAACGATATCGACCCGGCCGATGCCATTTGCTCCCCCAAGTTCATTAAGCTTTGCAAGCAGCGCCGCCGGTGTCATTGGTGTTGCATTGATAGCTACCGGGTCACCGTCCCTGAATGATATTTCTATTTCCGTGGGTGTTTCGGGAGCATTCTCGGGCGAACAGGAAAGGACAAACATATCCTCATCCGGCGCGTTCCACAGATCCTCCAGGATTCCACCTTCAAAACTGATATGCAGCAAGTTGCGGTCCATGCTGTAAGGCTTTTTCTTGCTCACCGGAATATCGATTCCGTGCAAGGCTGCATAGTCAATCATCTTTTCCCGGGAGCGGAGTGTCCATTCATCCATCTTCCAGGGGGCGATTACTTTGATATCAGGTTCCAGTGCCCAGAAGGTGAGCTCGAAACGTACCTGATCGTTGCCTTTGCCGGTGGCCCCATGGGCCACATAGGAAGCGCCTTCTTCCCGGGCAATATCGATCATGCGCTTCGCGATCAGCGGTCGAGCCAGGGAGGTTCCCAGCAGGTACCAGCCCTCATAGGCCACATCCGCCCTGAAAGCCGGAAACACATAGTCTCTGACAAATTCCTCTGTGAGATCATCGATGTAAATTTTGGAGGCCCCGGTCTTTTTGGCCTTTTCCTCGAGTCCGTTGAGTTCTTCAGCCTGGCCGACATCCGCCGCATAGCAGACTACCTCATAGCCGAATTCGTCCTGCAGCCATTTGAGAATCACCGATGTGTCAAGACCGCCTGAATACGCCAGTACAACCTTGTTCGTGTCCATTATAACCCCTTTTCTTGTAATAGTTCGCTGATTATGCCTGTCGCCTGATCGATCTCCTCCCGGGTGATTATGAGCGGAGGGACCAGGCGTATAATATGATCTTTGATGACATTGAGCAGAATGCCCTTTTCAAGCCCTGCTCGTGGCAAAAAAGAAATATCCGCTTCACATTCGACTCCCACCATAAGGCCCTGTCCTCGTATCTCCTTGATGCAGGAATGGGATTGCTTAAGCTCTTTCAGTTTGCTTTGCAGATAAAGCCCCTGCTGATGAGCCTTTTCGCTGATATCTTCCCGGATCATGGTCTCGAGGGTGGCCACGCCGCAGGCCATGGCAAGCGGGTTGCCGCCGAAGGTGGAGGCATGTGATCCGGGAGCAAAGGCCTCGGCTACAGCCGGCCTGGCCAGAACCGCTCCGGCCGGAAATCCGTTGGCAAGGGCCTTGGCCAGAGTCATAATATCCGGTACACACTCTTCATGCATATAGCCGAAAAGTTTGCCGGTCCTGCCCATACCGGTCTGAACTTCATCAAAGACCAGCAGCAGATCATGCAAGTCACACAGTGCTCTTACCTTCTGCAAATAGCCCTGGGGCGGCACACGAATACCGCCTTCTCCCTGGATGGGCTCTATCATCACGGCCCCGACAGTTTCATCAATTGCTTCCTCGAGAGCATCTATGTCGCCATAGGCGACTTTTTTAAACCCGGCCGGAATCGGATCAAATCCCTTTCTGAACTTGTCCTGTCCGGTGGCAGCCACGGTGGCCAGAGTTCTCCCGTGGAACGAACCATCAAATGTCAGTATCTTGGCCCCGGATTTATTTTTGTTACTGCTAAAACGTCTCACCAGTTTGATGGCAGCCTCGTTCGCCTCGGCCCCCGAATTACAGAAAAATGCTTTAGCCTCAAACGAATTTTCCGAAAGCATTCTCGCTAAAGTTTCCTGCTGGGGTATATGATAGAGATTGGAGCAGTGAAATAATTGTGCGGCCTGCTGTTGTAAAGCCGCCGCTACCACAGGATGTGCATGCCCGAGATTACACACTGCAATGCCCGCAACCATGTCGAGATAGGCCTTCCCGCCCTCATCCCAGACATGACAGCCCTTGCCCTTTACAAGATGCAACGGCAAAGGCGAATATGTCTCCATAAGATAATTCATTGCTTATTATTCCTTTACGATTTGAGTTCCGATTCCTGAATCCGTCAGCAGTTCCAGCAATATCGAGTAGGGAGTTCTGCCGTCAATGATATGCGCCTTCATTATTCCTTTTCCCAGACCGGTCCTGCAGCACTCAAGTTTGGGAATCATGCCGCCGCTGACTACCTTTTTATCAATCAATGTTTTTATATCATTATAATTCAGGCTTGATATGAGCCTGCCGTCCTGATCCAGAACACCCTTTTCGTCGGTCAGAATGATCAGCTTTTCGGCCTTGAGACTGCTTGCGATCTCTGCGGCCACCGTATCAGCGTTAATGTTATATGTTACCCCGTCATCGCCGACACCCAGAGGAGCAATCACTGCCACAAAACCGGCTTTCTCCAACGTTTCGATGATACCTGTATCAACTGCTGCAACTTCGCCCACCTGCCCCATGTCGACCAGGGCCTCTTCGCCATCTTCTATCGATGACCTGGAAAGATAGAACTTTCTGGCCTTGATCAGAGAGCCATCCTTGCCGCTAAGCCCGACCGCCTTTCCTCCGTCACGATTGATCAGATTGACTATATCCTTGTTGACGCCTCCGGCCAGTACCATCTCAACCACGTCCATGGTCTTGTCATCGGTTATACGTTTGCCTTCATAAAAACTGGATTCTATTCCCATCTGCTTGAGAACCCGTCCGATCTGGGGCCCGCCGCCATGGACGACCACGACCTGAATTCCCACGTACTGCAGCAGGATAATCTGTCTGGCAAATATGCTCTTTAATTCCGGGTCAACCATTGCATGACCGCCATACTTCACCACAATTCGCCTGCCCCTGAAATCCCTGATATAGGGTAGCGCTTCGACCAATATTTTTGCCCGTTGAACAGCCTGCTCCATAGTTCGATCCTTTACATGAAAAAATGAATATTCCTTATTAGCACCCATAATCCATATATTCCAGTACTTTTCCACGATGTACCTGTGGATTGGAGTTAAAAACAAATGTTTTGGAACGTGTTTTTTCAGGCCTCGTCGCATTAGGCCGCCTACCTGCCAAGAATGCTCCCGAAACGAGCATAGCCCTGTTTTTGTGAACGTATCCATTTTGTCCTGAAATGAAAGGTTATTGACATGGCCGCAATTTGCATGCAATAATTCTACCTTCTGGAGAAAAAAGTGGATATTAACAGCATACGGGACAATTCAAAAATCATTCTGATCGTTATCCTGATTGTTGCAGTGATTGTTTTTATTCTCCAGAATTTCGAACAGACTTCCTTTCAATTTCTGATCTGGACAATCCTGACCGGGCCGAAATGGATTGTGATCAGCCTGACATTTCTTATCGGGATGGGGTTCGGGTATCTCCTCGCCAAAAAACGCTGAAACTATCCCATTCTTTCAATGATTGCCTGCCCGAACTGCGAGCATTTAAGAAGCGTTGCCCCTTGCATCTGACGTTCGAAATCGTACGTAACCTGCTTGTCAATTATCGCCCTCTCCAGGCCATCTCTCACCAGAGTAGCAGCATCTATCCACCCCAGATGATCTAGCATCATGGCCCCCGAGAGGATCAGCGATCCCGGATTCACTTTGTCCTGGCCGGCATACTTGGGGGCTGTGCCGTGGGTGGCCTCAAAAAGAGCGGTCGGAATACCGATATTTGCGCCGGGTGCAATCCCGAGCCCGCCCACCTGGGCCGCCAGGGCATCGGAAATGAAATCGCCGATCAGATTCGGAACCGCCAGGACATCGTATTCGTCAGGACGCAGCAGCACCTGCTGGAACATTGAATCGGCAATGCGGTCATTTATCAGGATCTTGCCCTCGGGCACCTTGCCGTCGAACTCTTTCCAAAGCTCGTCTTCGGTGACGACATGATCGCGAAAATCGTCCATGGCAAGCTCGTAGCCCCAATCACGGAAGGAGCCCTCAGTAAACTTCATGATATTACCCTTGTGCACGAGGGTGACTACCTTTTTGTCGTTTTGGAGGGCAAACTCGATCGCCATGCGCACGAGCCGCTTAGTGCCGGTAATCGATATGGGCTTGATGCCGATTCCCGAGTCGGAGCGGATGTTCGTGTTTAGCTCGGTATTAAGGTAATCAATGAGTTTGCCTGCTTCTACAGATCCCTGCTTCCATTCGATCCCGGCATAGACATCTTCGGTATTTTCACGAAATACGGTTATATCCACCAGCTCAGGGCGTTTGACCGGGGAGGGTGTTCCCTGGTAATAGCGCACCGGCCTGACGCAGGCGAAGAGATCCAGAATCTGGCGCATGGACACATTCAAGCTCCTGATGCCACCACCCACCGGAGTCGTCAGAGGTCCTTTGATGCCGACAATATATTTTCTTAAGGCATCAAGGCTTTCCTGGGGCAGATATTCACCTGACCGCTCATAGGCCTTCTGACCGGCATAGATTTCTTTCCATATAATTGCACGCTTTTTCTGGTAGGCCTTATCCACCGCGGCAGACAGAACCATCTGTGTGGTTTTCCAGATATCGGGCCCGACGCCGTCGCCCTCGATAAATGGAATGATCGGAAAATCCGGTACAAGTAGTTTGCCATCGCTATATTCAATCATTTTGCCGTGTAGTTCTGTCATGATAATGTCCTATATTATGTTATGTCTGGTTCTGGATTGTCTTCCTTCCCGATTGAAAAACCTCGTTGAAAGTTTTCTTAACGGTTCTCTATAGATGCCGGGCTCAATTCTTTTGGCGGAAATACAGCAGAACACCTTTTCCCCTAATTCCCTTTTGCCATACTACTTTTTCCTCTTGGGAATAAACGCATCTTGCGGTAACTTTTCCGGTGCCGGCGCTCCAGCCTCCCGGCGGGCTTCGATTATTTCTTCCATGGTCATATTCCTGGGTATTTTCAGATCCTGTCCCGGATAGATAACCTTGGGATCTTTAATCTGATCCCGATTGGCCTTGTATATTAGCGGCCACATAAATGAATCATTATAGACTTCATGCCTGGCGGCTACACTTGGCAGGGAATCATCCTTATTGACTACATAGATGGTGGGGTATACTTCAAATATCTCTGTCTTGGCCTGTTTCTGGATTTCCTCGCGTTTTACTTCAATATCTTCTCCGAGTTTTTCCAGATGTTTCAGCTTTCCTTCTTCCGTCATCTGCCGTGCACTGGCGGCCTTATTGTAAAAATTTTCTTTTAAATCTTTTAATTCGCCTTCATCGCCATCAATATAGGCATTCTGAAGTTCGAGATATGCAACCAAAAGCTCGAATGACTCATGCGGGGCATATTCAAAGCCTTTCATGGCCAGGTTACTTTTAAGCTCTCTGGTAGCATGCGCCAAAATATTCTTGCCATTTTCCTCCAGGCTTTTGTTTACCTCTCCAGCGGAAACGGATATGACGATATCTTCTTTTTCACTGTCTTGAGCAACCGCGACATTTTTAATCTCTTGTGGTGGCAGTGGACTCTGCGTTGCCTCTGTCTCTGCTTGTTTCTGGATAGGAGCCGCCGTATTGGATTCCCTTTCTACTCCGGTCCACAGCGTGATACAGCCCGCAATGGGCAACATCATGAAAATGCACACTATAATTCTTTTCATGCCTTTACTTTATCACCTTTATGCCGAGTTCTGCAAGTTGAGCATTGTCAAGTGCTGAAGGTGCATCGGTCATCGCGCACGCGGCTTTCTGGGTTTTCGGAAACGCTATAACATCCCGCAGAGACGATGCACCGGCGAGCAGCATGACCAATCTATCAAACCCGAAAGCGATGCCCCCATGAGGAGGGGCTCCATACTTAAGTGCATCCAGGAGGAAACCGAATTTTCTGCGGGCTTCCGTCTCCGTTAACCCAATCGTGCTAAAAACCTTGCGCTGAATATCCTGATTGTGAATACGTATACTTCCTCCACCAACCTCATTGCCGTTAATAACCATATCGTAGGCCTGCGCCCTTACCTTTTGGGGCGCAGATTCCAAAAGATTGATGTCTTCAGGTTTCGGGGCGGTAAACGGATGATGAACCGAGACCAGACGCTGCTCTTCCCGGCTCCATTCCAGCAGCGGAAAATCCGTCACCCACAAAGCACTGTAGATGTCATCAGGGATCATATCGAAACGCATGGCAAGATGATGTCTCAAGGCTGCCAGGCTCGCATTGGCCACATCTTCCTGATCAGCTATAAACAGAACCATATCACCCACGCTTAATCCCAGCCTGGTATTAACTGCCTGGATCTGTTCTTCACTCATAAACTTGCTCAGGCTTGAGTTCCAGCTGTTTTCAGTCACCCTTGCCCACAAAACCCCTTTGGCTCCATAATCAGCTACAACCGAACCAAGCCCATCCAGCTCTTTTCTGCTCAGGCTCGCAGGAGCCTTGACCGGTATGGCCTTTACGACACCACCATCAGAGAAAACTGCCGAAAACACCTTGAAATCACTTCCGGCCACGATATCCGATACATCTTTGAGCAGCATCTCATAGCGAGTGTCAGGACGGTCGCACCCATAGTCAGCCATGGCCTGATTATAGCTCAGGCGTTCAAAGGGACGAGACATCTCAACCCCGATGGTCTCTTTGAATATTGTAGCGATCAGTCCTTCGGTTATTTCCATTATATCAGCTTCTTGAACGAATGACATTTCGATGTCAATCTGAGTGAATTCAGGCTGGCGGTCGGCGCGCAAATCTTCATCACGAAAACACTTTACAATCTGGTAATAGCGGTCAAAGCCTGAAATCATGAGTAATTGTTTGAATAGTTGCGGGGATTGAGGCAGGGCGTAAAACTCACCGGGAAACACCCTGCTGGGTACCAGATAATCTCTGGCGCCTTCCGGGGTGCTCTTGGTCAACACCGGTGTCTCTACTTCAATAAAGCCGTTGTCATCCATATACCTGCGCGAGGCTGCAGCAGCCCTGTGCCTGAGCATAATATTTCTCTGCAGGCCCGGTCGTCTCAAGTCAAGGTAACGATATTTGAGTCTGAGGGCATCGCTCACTTCCACCCCGTCTTCCACCACAAACGGGGGGGTGTCAGACTCATTCAGGATGCTCACGCCATGCGCATGCAGCTCGACATCACCGGTTGGCATGCTTGGATTGCGCATTTCTTCGGGTCTCATGGCAAGTTCGCCCATAACGGCAATACAGTATTCGGGTTTCAATGTATGCGCTATTGCGTGTACCTCCGGATGTGCTTCAGGATTGAATACGACCTGGCAGATGCCGCTACGGTCACGCAGGTCTATAAAGATCAACCCTCCCAGGTCTCTTCTTCTTTGCACCCATCCCAGCATACTGACCTGTAAGCCTGCCTCATGCTTGCCGACTTCGCCACAGTAATGGGTCCTTGCAAAAACTGTTCGACCAGAATTCACGAATATCCTCCTTGTTCTTCGAGTAAGCTGTACACTTTTTTGGCGACTTCATTCCTGGGCGCCTGGGTCTGAAAAGATGTTCGTAAATCCTTGAGGGTGACAACGCCCCGGGCGAGCTCATCTTCTCCTATAATGGCACAGACCGGATATTCAGACCTGCCTGCTCTTTTCATTTGAGCTTTGAAGCTCTTCTCCAGAACAGCTTCTGCCCTGAGATTGGCCGAGCGTAAATCGGACAACAGCTTGAGTGCCTCATGTTGGAGGCGCTCATCTCCGTGTATGACAACATAACAACCCTTGACATCCTCTGTTCTATCCTCAAGCAGCATAATAATACGTTCGATACCAAAAGCAAACCCGATCCCGGGCACATCAGGGCCGCCCAGTGTACTGATCAGCCCATCGTACCTGCCCCCGCCGGCAATGGCATTTTGTGAACCCAATCCAGAGGCCGTGAGTTCAAAGGTCGTACGGGTATAGTAATCGAGTCCCCGTACCAGCCGGGCATTCTTGGTATACGGGACCTGTAGAGATTTAAGTCCTTCCAACACACAGTGGTAATGACCCCGGCAGTCATCACATAGAAAATCCTCTATCGAAGGGGCATCGGCTACGACCTGTTGGCAGGTGTCGGTTTTGCAATCGAGCACCCTCAGCGGGTTAGTATGCATCCTGCGTGAACAGTCTTCACATAAGACTGCCTGCTTATGCTCCAAAAAGGATTGGAGCTGCTGCATGAACACTTTTCTGCATGAAGCGCACCCTAAAGAGTTTATTTCCAGGCTCACATTGTTTAAGTCCAGCGCAGTTGCCAGTTCATAGGCCATGGCCAATGTTTCGGCATCACAGTACGGACCCTCCTCACCGAGGCGTTCAACGTTTATCTGGTGAAACTGGCGATATCTGCCCTTTTGCGGTCTCTCATAACGAAACATGGGCCCGATACTGTAGAGTTTCTGAATCGGGTCCTTGCCGAGCAAGCCATGCTCAATGACCGCCCTGAGTACCGAGGCTGTCGCCTCGGGTCTGAGGGTAATCGAGGCACCAGACTTGTCGCTGAAGGTATACATTTGTTTTTCCACAACATCGGTATCCTCACCAATACCACGCAGAAAAAGCTCGGTTCGCTCTAAAATCGGGGAGCGCAACTCGGCAAAGCCGTACAGATCGAAAATTCTTCGCGTTGTATCTTCAACGAAGTGCCATTTCCCTATCTCTTCCGGGAGAATATCATTCATACCTCGGATTGCTTTCATCAAAACATACTACCTCCGAAAAAAGGCCCTCTTATACCATGCGACAGGCATTTGTCAATCAAAGCCCCCTGGCCCATTCAGGGCGGAGCAAGCCTGATTTTTTATCGCCTAAGGCCATGTCGATCAGCTTTAGAATCTTTTGTTTGTCCTGTGGAAAATCTCCATGTATCGGGAGATAATTGGATGCGTGCTCTGTGCCGAAATGAGTGCCTTTGAGTTCCAGATCTTCCACAAACCACCTCAACTCCTGAAGGCTCTGGCGTTTGTCGAGCAACTTGAATCCATCTCCCATGATCTTGGTTTCATACACCTCGCTGAAGTGTCCCAGCATGAGGGTCAAGCAGGAAAGGAAGGAGGGATTGATCGCATTGACCACCTTGGCCGAATCCTTGGCATGTACAAAACTCCCATCCACGCCGCCCAGCCCGAGCAAAATAATCGTTGAAAGCCTCAATCCCGCATCCAGGGCCTTGCGGCCGGCCTCGATAATTTCGGCACTGCCGGCCCCCTTGCAGATCCTCTTGAGTAGATCATCATTGCCGGTTTCAATACCCAGATAGAGCATGTCCAGTTTTCTCTTCCTGAGTGCCTTAAGGTTACTGATGGTCTTATCCTTGAAATTTGTCGGCCCGGCATAAATACCAACTCGTTCCAGTGAGCGGAATTTTTCATTAAGCAGTTCAAGTATCCTGATCAAAAATGGGGTTTCAACACCGAGCGCATCACCATCGGCCAGAAAAATCCTCCTGGTATCCGGTTGCAACCATGCCATTTCCAGCACATCTTTCTCTATCTCTTCCCATTTTCGGACCTGGTAGCGCTTGCTTTTATACATGCCGCAAAAAAGACACCTGTTCCACGAACAACCGAGCGTAATCTGAAATATCAGGGAATTTGCTTCGGATGGTGGCCTATACAAAGGCATATCGTACTGCATATGATCCTCCTACTTGATGCCGGATAATGATTCGGCAATGTTGTATGCGTGGTCACCAATTTTCTCAAAACTGGTGAGTATGTCCACATAAATCAGGCCTGCATCAGCACTGCAAACAGAATCTTTGAGCCGGTCCATATGGTTGATCCGCATCTCGCGGCGCATCGTATTCAGGCGGTTCTCATAGCGCCTTACCTGTTCGATCAGATCAGATGGTGTATCTTTTATTGCCTGAATAATAATCTTCAGATACTCAAGTGTGTGGTGAAAAATTTCATTCAGCTCTTTTTTACCGGCATCGGAAAATATCAGGCTATACTCATTTCTGCGCTTACATAATTTTGCAAGACTCTCACAATGATCTCCGATCCTCTCGAGATTGCTCACCATATACAGCATGGAAAAAATTTCTTTTGATTGACTCTCTGTTACCGACTGGCGGGAGAGTTCGGTAAGGTAGGTATTTATCTCTTTCTGGAGGTCGTCAACGAGTGACTCCATCTCCTCGACCCGTTTTAACACCTTATCGGTATTAACATTATCGATGATTGGGTTTTCAACAACGGCCAGCATATTGAAAACCTCATTGCCCATATAATCAATCTCCTGCTTGGCCTCATCGAGCGCCACGGGAACTGTCTCAAATATGCTCGGATCCAAAGACTCCAGTCTGAATGTTCGCGGCCGTACCTCTCCGGGGACGATCAATGCAGAAATTTTGGCCAATATTCCCAGCATCGGCAGAAACACCAGACAGTTCGCCACATTAAATATTGTATGGAAATTAGCAATATGTCTGGCTATATAGGGCAGATTTCCGTTGAGCGCCAAATCAGGTTGCCCAGGGGTTACAAAATCAACAAACTCCACAAACAATGGGAAAATCAATAGAATGATACCGACCCCGATTACGTTGAACATCAAGTGGGATATGGCAACCCTTTTGGCCGATACATTGGTTCCTATGGAAGCAAGCTGGGCGGTGATAGTGGTGCCTATATTGTCACCCAAAACCAAAGCGGCTGCACCGTAAAAATCCACAACCCCGCTTGAAGCCAGAGCAATTACCAATCCTATCGTTGCCGAAGAGCTTTGAAAAAGCATGGTAATGATTGTTCCTACAACGACTCCAAGGATTGGGGTCGTTGAAAAATAAATAAAGAGATCGCTGATCCAGGGGGCGGAGCGCAAAGGAGTCATTGCATCTTTCATCACAAACAGGCCAAAAAAGATCAGACCGAATCCCATTATGAACTCTCCTGAAAACTTCGTTCTTTCCTTTCGTCCCAGGAGTTTCATGAACATCCCGATGCCGATTGTGGGCAAGGCGATATCAGTCAGATTAAAGGCTATAATCTGCGCCGTGACAGTTGTACCGATATTGGAGCCGATTACAACACCGATTGCCTGTCGTAGCGTCATAAGCCCTGCGTTGACGAGGCCGACGGTCATGACTGTTGTAGCGCTTGAACTCTGGATGACGGAGGTTATAGCTGTCCCGGCGATCACTGCGACCACACGGTTTGTGGTAAGACGCTCCAGAATATGCCGCATTTTGGGTCCGGCAAGCTTCTGCAGACCATCAGACATGATATGCATACCAAAGAGAAAAAGCCCCAGACCTCCGAGTGTTGTGAGCAAAATATTAGTTATCAAGGATGCCCCCGCAAATAATAAGTCCAGTGCTGTAAAACCACATTACCAAAAATATTTCAACCTTTAACAAAACGTTCCGTCTCTATCATAAAGGCTTATACGGCTTGATATCCAGAATTGGCGTTTCGTCCACCAGATCGACATTATCCACGTAAATAAGCTGCCGTTCGACTTTGAGCAATTTGAGCACCGACATGCCGATCGGATTTGGACGCATGGGAGAACACAGGCTGAAAACCCCTTTCATTTCGCCATGGGCCATACGCTTTTGCACCAGAGAATAGCGTTCGGAGAGATGAAAATGAAACAGGACCACAATGTGCTCAAGTTCTTCAAGCCCAAGGAGCCCCTGGGTATAGGGCTCATAGATTTCGATAGTGCCCTTGATCTTCGATATGGAATAAAACTTTGGCGCTGAAGCCGCATCCTTTAGTTCACAGTGCATGATCCCGATCGGCTTATAGGATATTTTCATCGTTTCTCCTTCCAGCACCACCCCGGGCTTCATTACCTGCAAACCCCTGTCTTTTCAATACTATCACCGATACAAAGCAGGTCTTTAAGCTCCAATTATCATATCTGTTCCAATCTACCAAGGAACAAGTTAGCAACGCATGCATGTAATGGTCGGGAAATCAGTGGATCTGCTTGACCCAAGTCTTTAAAAGACCTATATGATTTCTATGCATGTCCCCGAACAACTGGTTATTCGCCCTCCCAGCGAAGCTGCAAGTCTGCTGATTAGAACCGTGCGCGGCTGTAACTGGAACCGCTGCCTCTTCTGCGGCATTTACGATCTCTACGGTGTCCCTTATTCTCAGAGAACACCGAAGGAAGTGAAAAATGATATTGATGCCTTTGAGGCACACTATGGTGACCACTTTGAAACCGCTTTTCTGGGGGATGCCAATCCTATGGATCTGCCCACGGAATTCCTGGTCGATATTTTAACTCACCTGCGCGTAAAATTTCCGTCTTTGCAGCGGGTTACCGTCTATGGCAGGGCTTCCAGCATATGGAAAAAATCACTCGATGAACTCACCCGAATCCGTAATGCCGGCCTGGATCGGGTGCATACAGGTATGGAAAGCGGTTCAAACCGGGTTTTAGCTTTCCATAAAAAAGGCTCCAACCAAAAGCAGTTGATAGAGGCGGGACAAAAGGCACGGGATGCCGGTCTGGAGTTAAGCTACTACTTCCTGCTCGGCCTGGGCGGAAAAACCATGTGGCAGGATCATGTAATCGATTCAGCTAAAGTGATCAACCTCGCACGCCCGCATTTCGTCAGGGTCAGACGCTTGTGGATTCATCCAATGTCAAGGCTGATGCAAAAGGTTGACTCCGGGGAGTTTGTTCCTCAGGAGCCTGAAGGAACCGTGATCGAATTGAAAGATCTGGTCGAAAATCTGGATGCCCCGGGAACCACTTTCGCCTGCGATCACGCCAATAACTATATCCAGGTCTTCGGCAGACTCAATGATGATAAAAAACATATGCTATCAATAATAAACAACTTCCTGGCCTTGCCACCTGAGAAGCGCACTGCTCACTATAATTCCATTCCTTCGGTAATCTGAAAAATATTTTAATCATCCCAGACAAAGGGCCTGATAAGGCCTAGGATGGAACCTGGGGCACGTACAGGGTATAAAAAAGGCGCAGAAAGGCTGAATCCGTCAGGCTTGCAATAAAATCCCGTACAATTTCGGAAGGAATATGATGCTCTTCGTATTCCGGGGTCATATGTACCAGAAATTGCGTGAATATTGGAGAATTTTGATCATCTGATTCAATAGCATCCGCCAGGGACGCGAATATGAGCGCATACATGGCCTTGATCTTGTCCGATTCTTTTTTGACTTTTTCGTTCAGATAGATATTTTCGTAGTTAAAAGCCTTGAGCTCCGACAGGGCCTGAAATATCCGCTGCGAATACGAGATAGCGTCATGGCCCGAGTGTTGTATCAGGTCCTCAACTAGGGTGTAAACGATCTTTCCGTTGGTATCACCCAAAATGTTTACAATTTTTTGGGGCAGATCGGCGCGGGAGATGATACCCAGGGCAATCGCATCCTCAATGTCCCGGCCCACATAACTGATCGTATCCACTACTCTGACAAGGCATCCTTCCATGGTAGCCGGGGCCGGACTCTGTCCTTGCCGGCAATGCTGAAGTTTCTCATCAAAATCATCAAACGCATGTATCAAGTCAGGGGCAATGGATTGTTCCGTCATCTCTCCGTTATGGCACAGAATTCCATCAAGCACCTCTAAAGTCAGGTTCAGCCCTTTGCCGTCCTTTTCTACAATTTCCAGGGCCTGAACAGCCTGGACATTATGCCTGAATAGCCCGATGTTTGTCTGCTGGCAGATTCCATCCAGGTAGATTTCTCCATCGTGGCCAAATGGAGGATGACCGATATCATGTCCTATGGCAATTGCCTCTATCAGATCATCATTCAATCCGAGCTTGCGCCCGATGGTACGGGCAATACGGGAGAGCAGTTGAACATGAATGACACGGTGAGAAATGCCCTGATGTCCGATCAGGTAAAAAACCTGGGTCTTATCAATATAGGAGGTATATGCCCTGGAGTGCAGGATGCGGTCTACATCGATGGAAAAAGCGTCACGCATGTCCCACTTGCTGCGCTCTTCGGACTTTCTCCGTTTTGCTTTAGCTGGATCTGTCCATTTCATGATTCATTTTAAGTAGACAGTGAAGAAAACCTCGCCATCCTTTCAAATAAGGAAACCAGCCGATTCAAAAGTGCAATCCGGTTGTTTCTGGTGGAAATGTCGTCACTCATCACCAGAACCTTGTCGAAAAAGGTATCGATCGGCTCTTTCAGACCGACCAGCAGTTTCAGGGCAGCGATATAATCCCCCTTGCCGGCATACTCAATAAAAGGCTCTTCAACTTCTTTTAACTTAAAGAATAAATCTTTCTCGGGCTGCTCAAGGAAAAGATTTTCAGAAATTTCAGAGATTTCTTCGGTCTTTTTGAGTATATTTTCAACCCGTTTTGAAGCGGCACAGATTGTAGCCAGCCAGGGTTCATCTTTCAGCTGAAAAATCGCACGAGCCCGCATATATGTATCGAAGGGATCATCAAAATCTGTAAGGACTGCCTCGATCACATCCCCGGCAATACCCTCGCCGTGCAGAATTGAGACAAACCGGGAGGAAAAAAAGCTCAGCACATCCGATTTGATTTCACCCGCACTGCGATTGATCCTGCTTTTAAGTTGCGCTAGTGCCTGATCTATAAGCCCGCTCAGCGATAGTTTATATTTCTTGCCGACTAAAAGCCGTTCGATGGCAATTGCCTGCCTGCGCAGGGCATAGGGATCTGACGTACCGCTCGGAATCATGCCGACCCCGAAACAGCCACAGATGGTATCAATTCTGTCGGCTATACCCACCAAGTCGCCGATAATGCCCGAGGGCAGATCATCTTCAGCCCAGGCCGGCAGATAGTGTTCATGAATCGCCAGGGCCACTTCAGGGTCAATGCCCTGCCGCAGCGCATACTCCCGTCCCATGATGCCTTGCAGTTCCGGCAACTCGTATACCATCAGAGAGTTCAGATCTCCCTTGCAGAGCTGAGAAGCGAGCTTAACCTTGTCGCGCTTATCCGGCGCGAACAGATCTGAAAGGTAGAGCGCATTTTGGGTAAAGCGTTCGACCTTCTCATAGGATGTTCCCAGATCCTTATGGAAAATTACATCCTTCAGACTCAGGGCGTAATCTTTAAGGGGCACTTTGAAATCTTCCTGGAAGAAATACGAGGCATCTTCCAGGCGTGCCTTGAGCACCCGCTCGTTGCCGATACGCACAACAGCGGAATCCTTGGGTATGATATTGCTTACCGCAATGAAATACGGCTGCAATGTGCCCTTTTCATCTTTGCTGTACAGCGGGAAAAATCGCTGGTGGTGTTTCATGACCGTCACCAGGACCTCTGTAGGCAGATCGAGGAAGTGTTCGTCGAAAGACCCTACAATCGGATAGGGATATTCCAGCAGGTTTACAACCTCATCCAGCAGGTCTTTATCAAGAATCCGGGCCTGGAGTTCATCAGCCTTAGCGTTGATATCACTCCATATCAGCTCTTTTCTTTTATCAATATCGGGAATCACATGGTTTGCTTCAAGGAGAGTTTCGTACATGCCGGGAGAAGATACTTCGATTGTGCCTGCGGACATAAAACGGTTGCCACGGGTAGTATTGCCGGAAGTAATATTTCCGAATTTGACTGGTACTATCTCATCCTCAAAAAGAGCCAGAATCCAATGTACGGGCCTGGCAAATCTCACGCCCGGATTCGACCAGCGCATGGTCTTGGGAAACGGGATGTCCCGGATCGTCTCTTCCATGATTTCGGGCAAAACATCTATGGTGAGCCTGCCGGGAATATTAACCTCAACACACAGGTATTCGCCTTTGGGGGTTT
This sequence comes from Deltaproteobacteria bacterium, assembly GCA_016929755.1. Lineage (GTDB taxonomy): Bacteria > Desulfobacterota > Desulfomonilia > UBA1062 > UBA1062 > JAFGIF01. The sequence goes on from JAFGIF010000260.1 coordinate 33,194, forward strand.
CCTTGGTGCTGATATCATCCATATCGACCCCGGACGAACGTGCAAACCCAAGAGCTGCCTTGGTAGGCTTCCCGTCTTCATCATAGGAGATTTTTCTGGGCGGACCCATCCGTGTTTCAACTCTGTCGGCCAGCTTGGAGGGGAGGCCTTTGACAATCAGGGCCAGCCTGCGGGGCGTGCCGTACAATGCAGGAGTATCGTACTCAATCCCAATCTGGGAAAAACGCTCGGTAACTCTTGCGCGTATAAATTCAAGCGCAGGGACAATGAAGCTTGATGGTATTTCCTCGGTGCCTATCTCAAGGAGTAACGATTTTTTCATGGCTGCCCCTCGTCCTGCCGGGGTTCGTCTTTGAGATACAGGGCTGCTGCCGCCTTGGCCATTTCCCTGACCCGGCCCACATAGGCTGTTCTCTCGGTTGTACTGATGGCATTTCTCGCATCCAGCAAGTTGAACAGGTGCGAACATTTCAAACACATGTCATATACCGGCAGACACAGGCCTGCATCAGCCAGTCTCCTGGCTTCATCCTCGTAGAGCCTGAACAGATCAAGCAGGGTCGGGACATCAGCCTGCTCAAAGTTGTACTTCGACCACTGAACCTCGCCGGCATGGTGCACATCGCCGTAAGTGATATCGTCCTTCCAGCGGATATCATATACCGAGTCAACCCCCTGCAGAAACATTACTATACGTTCGAGACCATAGGTGATCTCGGTACAGACCGGGTCCAGATCAAAACCGCCGACCTGCTGGAAATAGGTGAACTGGGTGATTTCCATACCGTCCAGCCACACCTCCCAGCCGAGCCCCCAGGCCCCGACAGTGGGGGATTCCCAATCATCCTCGACAAAGCGGATATCATGTTCAAGAGGATCGATGCCCAGGGTTTTCAGGCTTTCGAGGTACACTTCCTGCACATCGATCGGGGACGGCTTGAGAATCACCTGGAACTGGTAATAGTGCTGAAGCCGGTTCGGGTTCTCACCGTAGCGACCGTCCGTAGGTCTCCTGGATGGTTCCACATAGGCTACTTTCCAGGACTTTGGCCCGAGACAGCGCAGAAACGTGGCCGGGTTGAAAGTGCCGGCGCCGACTTCCAAATCATAGGGCTGGGCGATCAGACACCCATACCCGGACCAAAAAGCCTGTAATGTCATGATTACTTCCTGAAAATCCATGTGTGACCCTCTATCATTGGTTATTATTCACGTCAAGCAACTTTGCCAGAAACCCGGCACTCTTGAGCGGCTTATCCGCGACGTGGTTGCACAGCCATAACAGATACGTCTCCAATTCCGAGCGGGCCCGGGAACTTATTGAAAGCTTGTTAATTACCTGAACTTCCAGATCCAGCCCCTTCGCCAGAAACATCAGGGCTTCATTTGAGAGACGCGATACCTGAGCTCCCCGTCCTGTATGCAATGGGGTCTTCTTTTGCAACCCTTTCACATCAATACCATATCCAAGAATCCCCAGGATACGGACCAGAGCGATACACCATACCGAAAACCACCGAGAACGCGGATTCATTGTCTCCAGGGCCCAGCTCAGGCATGCATACGTCTCGGGGCTCGGATCCAGAGGCCCCAGGTGGGTAATTACGTTCTCGACCAGAACGGATGCATGTGCAAACAGATCGAGATCCGTCCTGATATCCAGGTTGGCCCTGATAAGATCGGCAGATTCTATGCGCAACAGATCCATTCCCGGACGGGAAAAGACCAGCAGGGACACCTCGCTGAAGGGTTCCAATGTGCCGGGAAAGCGTCTTTTGCTCCTTTTGGCCCCCTTTGCTATGGCATTGATCACACCCCTGTCTCTACTCAGGGCGCAGATAATCTTGTCTGACTCCAGGTAGTCGATCGTATTCAGAATAATGGCATCGGTAGAAAATCTGGGCATAGCCTGTTAGAAGAGGAGTGCAACAGCGATAACGAAATAGGCAAAAACCCCGACAAGATCCATCGTGGTAGTTACAAAGGGGGCTGAAGCAACAGCTGGATCCTTGCCCAGCTTGTAAAAAAGAATAGGCAGGGCTGTGCCGACGAAAGAAGCCAACATCATTGAGATAAAGATGGCCAGGCCGACGACAATGCTCATCTTGGGTATATCAGGGTAAATCCCAAAGGCGATAATGCCCAGCATCAGTCCGTATACAGCGCCCAGCAACGCTCCCACGACAAACTGTTTAGTAATAATTTCAACAAATTGTGCGGTAGTGGCTCTGCCTGTGGCAATACCTCTGACAATCAATGCCACTGATTGTGCTCCAATGTTCCCTCCCATACCAAGTATGATCGGCATGAAGGCCGCCAGACCAATAAGCTGATTAAGGGTTGTCTCAAAACCCTTGATCAACAACGTGGTCAGCACACCTCCTATCCAGCACACAAAGAGCCAGGGAATTCGGGTGGCAGCATTCTTGAGGATTGATGAGCTCAACAGGTCCTCTTCCGCACCCGCCATCATGAACATGTCCTCGGTAGCCTCTTCCTCAATAATATCGACAATATCATCCACCGTGATACGTCCCAGCAGAACTCCACTTTTGTCCACTACCGGCATGACCAACTTGTCATATTTCTTGAAAAGCATTGCCACTTCTTCCTGATCCATCTCGACCGGAACAGTCATGGGATCGATGTTCATGATCTGCGCGATAGGAGTTTCCGTCTTTGAAAGGATAAGATCAACCAGGGGGACTGTCCCCATTAACTTGCCCTGTTGATCCACGACAAAAATATACTGGATATTATCTATCTCCAGATGAAGTTGTCTGATCTGGGATATCACTTCATCAACAAGCGTGCTCGGAGGGGTTGAGACAAGCTCGCGCTGCATAATACCGCCGGCCGAATCCTCGGGATATTCCAGCAGGGCCTTGATTTCAGATGCATCAACCAACCCCATCTCAGCCAGAACCCTCTCGGCCCGATCATCCTTAAGATCTCCCACCAGATCGGCAGCATCATCCGAATCCATATCCTGAACAATTCGAGCCAAGGCCTTATCAGAGATGTCGTCAAGAATATCTTCGCGCGATTCTGATGATAGCTCGGCAATGACTTCCGAGGCTGTATCTACATCGAGCAGCAGAAAGAATTTGCCGCGGGATTCTTCATCCAGGGCCTCGATGAGTTCGGCGATTTCGACCGGCTTCAAGTCATGCAGCATCTCAATGATATGAAACTCCCAGCCCTTGTCGATATACTCTTTGAGACGCTTCAGTTCGGAAGCCTTGTCCGGCATAGCAAACCCCTTATAATCTGCATGATTGAAGAGTACCCACAGTACTTTCTTGGGCAAAAACAGCAGATGGTCCCTTCTGTTCTATGGAGTTTGCCAGAGGATGGATATAGGTATCCAGGCCTGACTGGGTTGTATCGTCACCCTTTTTTACACAAAATCCAAAGGTCAAAATGACTATAAGTACGATTGCCACGATAATGGTGAGCAAAACCAGCCGATTTTTACCAGGAGCCTGTTTCCTGCTCGAAAGGGGTTCCTGGTATCCGGAAGCAGCCATAGTTTCCTCCATATATTGCAACAGCAGCTCTTCATCCATATCAAACTCTCGAGCAATCACCTGAAGGAAGCCTCTTAGAAAGGCCCGAGGAGGCAGCACATCGAGTCTGTCCTCTTCCAGAAATTTCAATGTCTGTGCAGAAATTTTGGTTTTTTCTTCGATCTGCTTGAGATCGATTTTCCGTTTTTCACGTTCCTGCTTGAAAAACTCTCCCAGAGTGAGTTTCTCTTCAGACATAACGCCTCCTATCCGCACAAAATAACACGAGAAGCTTTCAGTAGCAAGGATGAAGAACTTCTCCTTTAGAAAGCTATTGATTGACTAATACATCCTCAACAGGGTAGCCTATTGACCATATTAAAGATGGAGGTGGCGGACATGCAACAATTACATGAAGTTGATAAAATTGAAATCCTTACACTTCAGGACAATTACATTGACATTGCTTCCGGCGACAACACGGAGATCATCACTCGGGCAATGCCGCTCAAAGGCATGGAGATCAAAAACTCTATCCTGGCCGAGCACGGCTTTTCCGCCTTGGTAAAAATCACGCAAGGCCAAAGCACCCGCAGTCTTCTTTTTGATTTCGGATTTTCTCAACATGGCGCTGCATTCAATGCCGAGGCCCTCAGTGTCGATTTGACTGAAGTAGAGGCCATGGCGCTTTCCCATGGACACATGGATCATTTCGGCGGGTTAAAACAGCTCACCGAAAAAATCGGCAAACCCGGTATAAAACTGGTTCTACACCCGGCAGCCTTCAGAAAACCCCGTTATATCAAGATCACCGAAGAATTTAAAATTATCATGCCCTCGCTGACACGTGATGCGATCGAGGAAGCCGATATCCAGGTCGTAGAGAGCATTGAACCATACCCGTTGCTGGACGAATCGCTCCTCTTTCTGGGGCAGATACCGCGCAAAACCGATTTTGAAAAAGGTATGCCCAACTTCTACTATGAACAGGAAGGCACCGAAATATGGGACAGCCTCGATGATGACACCGCAATTGTAGCCAATGTCAAAGACAAAGGCCTGGTAGTGCTTTCAGGATGCGCCCATTCGGGAATCATCAATACCGTCTCCTATGCCAAGGAATTAACCGGAATCAATAAGGTGTATGCCGTAATGGGCGGATTTCATCTGACCGGAGCTGACTTTGATCCGATTATCCCCCCGACGACACAGGCCTTGAAAGACCTTGATCCCACCTATATCATCCCGACCCACTGTACCGGTAGAAAAGCCATCATGACTATTGAAAAAGAGATGCCTGATAAATTTCTTCTGAATATGTCAGGCTCCACCCTGACTTTCTCATAAATGAGTATTGAGAAACAGCTGCATACCATTACCAGGCCGACACGTTATCTCGGCAGTGAAATCAACCAGATTGTAAAACCCGCAGAAGAAGTAAGGGTTCGCATTGCCCTGGCTTTTCCGGATGTCTATGAAATCGGGATGTCGCATGCCGGTATAAAGATCCTCTATCAAATCCTGAATGCCATGCCCGGAGTCTGGGCTCAAAGAGTTTTTGCCCCCTGGCACGACATGGCCGCGGCCCTTAAAGAAACGGACACTCCCCTGTTTAGCCTTGAAGAACAGCGACCTCTGCGCCAATTTGATATTCTCGGATTCTCCCTGCTCTATGAACTCTCTTACAGCACCGTAATCAGAATGCTCAAGCTGGGGCGCATTCCCACCTATGCCGCACAACGAACCAAGGATGACCCCATTGTAATAGCAGGCGGCACCTCCACAGCCAATCCCACCCCGTACCAGGACTTCTTCGACCTTGTGGCCATAGGTGACGGGGAACAGATCGTTGAGGAAATTGCCCGCATCTGCCTCCAAACCGGGGAGCGTACAGAACGAATCCTTGCCATCGCCGACCTCTCCGGCATATACCGACCCGGCACCAAAAAAACACCAAGGAGAAGCATCCTGCCTGACCTGGATTCGTACCCGTTTCCAAACCATCCGGTGCTGCCCAACACATCCATCGTGCATGACCGGCTGGGAGTTGAAGTGGCTCGCGGATGTACCCGGGGTTGCAGGTTCTGCCAGGCCGGTATGATTTACCGGCCGTATCGGGAGCGTTCGCTTTCATCGGTAATGAACACTTTCGATAGGGGTCTCAAGGCAACCGGATACGACGAAATCTCCATGCTGGCGCTGTCCGTGACCGATTTAAGCTATCTGGATTCAATCATGACCTCTCTGTATTGTCCATCCAGAGAGATTTCTGTAGGGATTCCCTCCATGCGGGTCGAAGGCCTGCCCAAAAGCGTGACGGATCTGCTTTCGTCGGTCAAAAAACCGGGATTCACGCTGGCACCGGAAGCAGCCAGTGAAAAACTCAGAACCATCATCAACAAGGGCAATACCGAAGATGATCTGTTTCGAACCGTGCGGTGCAGCCGTGAGTTCGGGTGGAAGTCATTAAAACTCTACTTCATGATCGGTTTACCCGGCGAGACCGAAGCGGACCGCGTTGCCATCTGTGATTTGTCAAAAAGAATCGCCAGAGAATTCAAAGGCAGGATCACGGTGAGCATATCGGCCTTTATTCCAAAACCGTTCACGCCCTTCCAGTGGGAATCACAGATATCGCCGGAGAGGCACCAGGTGTGGCTGGATTTTTTCCATCAAAATATTCGCGATCGCCGCATTTCACTCAAATGGCAGGATCCCCCGTTGACGTTTCTCGAGGGGGTCTTTTCACGTGGTGATTCCAGGCTTGCCAAGGTGATCGTTGAGGCGGAAGAAAATGGAGCCTATCTGGATGGCTGGGTTGATACGTTCAACTTCAAGGCCTGGCAGGATGCATTTAAAAACAACGGCATAGACCCGAACGAATATCTCGCAGAGAGAGATCCGCAGCAAAACCTGCCCTGGGAATTTATCGACATGCGCATCAAAAAAGACTTTCTGCTGAAAGAACGCTCTCTGGCCTATGAAATCAGCCCGACTCCCGACTGCAGGGAAGGCCTCTGCAGCGACTGCGGCACATGTGAGAGCGAGATAGACAATATTGTCAGGAAAAAGGTCAAGCCAATACAGATATTCAAAAAACCCGTGACATCACAGAATATACCCTATGTAATCGGGCTTACAAAACATGACGTTCTGAAATTCACAGCCCCCAGTGACTGGGTGGAGATGATCAAGCGCACTATCCGCAGAGCACAGCTCCCCGCAGTCTATTCCCGGGGCTACAGCCCCGGCATGAAGCTCAGCCTGATTCCGCCCACATCCTTTGGTATCGAATCTTCCAGCGAATATTTCCAGTTCGAACTCAGGCAAGAAATCGAACCGGACCTCATTATCTCACGGCTTGGGAAGCATTTGCCCAAGGGCGCCGCAATCTTCGAGTGCTTCAAAGGGAAGTTGCCAAAGGTCGAAGCGTACATATACAGGCTCAAAAAACCACTCCATCTCACTCTAAAAGTTGATTCCTGTATTGAAAAAGGATCTTCGCTGTTAAAGGTTCATGATTACCTTACACAACCCGACGAAAAAACACTCGAAATTCGGTTTATTGAGGGCAGAACACTCTCCCCGATGATGATAGCCCAATCGTTTGCCAAAGAGCCGCTAATTCCGCAAGATATTACTAAGATCAAGACGATCTTTTGTGAGTGATCCGGAAGTCACCACCTTCAATGGTCCTTGCTATGGCTTTTATTCATTCCTCCTTTTAACCAAATCAGATCTGATATCTGTTCAGTATGACTCTTTGTTCTATCCCTCTATGACATAAAATTTTGACCACGCTTGCTTGAATATGGAAATTTTTACCCTATTTTAAACTGACATGCCAAGGGAGTATATAATGGAAGCCAAAAAAAAGTGCTGTGAGCACAAACCCAATAACAATCATATCTACAAAGACCCTGTCTGCTCTATGACCACAGATGAAAAAGACGACTACCTGGCTTATGAATACCAGGGCACTACATATTATTTCTGCTGCCAGCACTGTAAGGATAAATTTATAAAAAATCCGGATTTATATCTTACCTCAAAAGAAATCCCTTCCCCGTTCTTCCAGCCTGAACTGCCATCCACACAGGCTGCATTCACCTGCCCGATGTGTCCGGACATCCGGCAGGATACACCGGGATCGTGTCCTAAGTGCGGAATGGCGCTCGAGCCGCTTATACCGGCAATGCCTGTGCTCCAAACGCAATGGACCTGTCCCATGCATCCGGACATCGTCCAAGATGAGCCCGGTACATGCCCAAAATGCGGCATGGCCCTTGAGCCCGTGACCTCTGAGGCCCTTGAAGAGGAAAACCCTGAGTATGCCTATATGAAAAATCGTCTCTGGATCGCTGCCGTGCTGACGATTCCCCTCATGATCATTGCCATGCGCGAGCTCTTTCCCATCCTGGCCCTTAACAACCTTGCATCTGCTACGGTATACGGCTACCTTGAGCTGCTGCTCGCAACACCGGTTGTACTGTGGTGTGGCTGGCCGTTTTTTGTGCGCGCTTGGCGCTCGCTTGCCAACAGGAGTCCGAACATGTTCACCCTGATCGGCCTAGGGGTAAGCGTGGCCTACGGCTACAGTCTCCTGGCTGTAGTAATGCCGGACATGTTTCCGGCATCCGTGCGCAAACCAGACGGCACCCTGGGAATCTACTTTGAAGCCTCAGCGGTAATCGTGACCCTGGTTTTGTTGGGTCAGGTACTTGAATTAAAAGCACGCAGTAAAACCGGAGAGGCAATCAAGGCGCTGTTGAACCTGGCACCCAAAACCGCCAGGCGGATCAATATAGACGGCTTGGAAGAAGATACTGCGCTCGATACGGTTCAGCCCGGAGACCGGTTGCGCATCAGACCGGGAGAAAAAGTCCCTGTGGATGGAACCGTGCTGGAAGGTTCGAGCAGTGTCGACGAATCAATGATTACCGGGGAGCCCATACCGGAGGTAAAACGGCCGGGAGATGCCATAATCGGTGCCACGATCAACACGAATGGTACTCTCATCATGGAAGCCCGAAAAGTCGGGGCTCAAACGCTTTTATCGCAGATCATAGCCATGGTCGCTCAGGCACAGCGAAGCCGGGCGCCAATCCAGCGCCTCGCCGACAGGGTAGCGGCCTATTTCGTGCCCGCCGTAATTGCAAGCGCCGCGCTGGCCTTTATCATCTGGCTTTTGATCGGGCCGACACCCCGTCTGGCCTACGCTCTGATTGCCGCGGTCTCGGTATTAATTATTGCCTGCCCATGTGCCTTGGGACTCGCCACGCCCATGTCCATCATGGTTGCCGCCGGAAAAGGAGCCTCTCTCGGCGCCCTTTTCAAGGATGCCGAATTCATCGAAACCCTCAGGAAAGTCGACACGTTGGTGGTGGATAAAACCGGCACCCTGACCGAAGGCCGTCCAAAACTTACATCAATAGTGCCTGCACCGGGCTGGGATAAAAGCCACCTGCTGTCCCTGGCAGCCAGCCTGGAAAAGGGCAGTGAGCATCCCCTGGCCGAAGCCATCGTTCAGGGTGCTCTCGATGAAGAGCTGCAACTGTCAGACGCGCTGGATTTTGAATCCATTGCGGGCAAAGGCGTCCTCGGCAGGGTTGATGGTCGCCGGGTTGGGCTTGGTAACCCCAAATTACTGCAGGAATTGAGCCTGGATTCAGAAAATCTGCTGGCGCAAGCCCAGGAGCTGTACTCTCAGGGACAAAGCGTCATGTTCGTTACGGTAGATGACCAGATTGCAGGATTCCTGGGGGTTTCCGACCCCATCAAGGCCACCTCGGCGCAGGCCATCGATCAACTGCATAGCGAGGGCCTGCGCATCGTTATGCTGACCGGAGACAATCATACCACGGCCGAGACGGTTGGTAAAAAGCTCCATATCGACGAGGTAATTGCCGAAGTAATGCCCCAAGAAAAGCAGCAAAAGATCCAGGCCCTGCAAAATACGGGGCACATCGTAGCCATGGCCGGCGACGGCATAAACGATGCCCCCGCCCTGGCGCAGGCCCACGTCGGGATTGCCATGGGCACCGGCACCGATGTTGCCATGGAAAGCGCCGGGCTCACGCTGGTCAAGGGGGACCTGCTGGGCATAGTACGCGCCAGGCGCCTCAGCCGGGCTACCATGCGCAATATCAAGCAGAATCTCTTCTTTGCCTTTATCTACAATGTCATCGGGGTCCCGATCGCCGCCGGGATTCTTTATCCGGCCTTCGGCCTCCTGCTCTCGCCGATGATCGCAGCCGCCGCCATGAGCTTTTCTTCGGTATCGGTAATTACAAATTCACTGCGCTTGAGAAACAAAGACCTAGACTGAGGCCATCCAACGGTTTTGTTTCGATACTTTTTTTCAGGCCGGCTGAAATGGTTTACGTCTAGAAAATTTTCTGATCCCGTTTCTGGTCCATGATACCCAGGGCCATGATCTGCATGGTTCTCTTCATGATGTCCTTGGATGTAAACTCTTTGAGGGTATCAGTGCGGCCATAGGTGCCTGCCTGGTATAACTTGTAGCCCATATAGGCCGCGATTCTGCTGTTGCATTGGACAAACGTGCCTTCATTGATGGCTCCCTGGATCAAACTTTCAAGCAGCCCGACCACAAAGGTTTCGATCTCCATCACGTAGCGTTCATGCATATAGGGCGCCAGGCCCAGTTCATTGGCACGCAGAATATGCATGAGGAAGTTGTCTTTTTCGTAAAAATCAAGGGCATTGGACCAGGCCCGGGCAATCTGTGCCATTGGATTTTCTTCCTCATCCAAACCTTGGCTTAATGATGCCTTGAGGAATTCAATCTCCATATCGATCACAGCGGTAATAATATCGTCCTTGCTGCTGAAATACTGGTAGAGAATCGGTTTGCCCACGCCGGCCTTTTGGGCGATATCACCCATAGTGGTCCGTCGCACGCCGTTAGGGCCGAAAAGGTCCCTTGCGGTTTCTAAAATCAAATCCCTCCTGATATCACGCCTCTCGGCCATAGATAATATAATATATGAAAAATCGCAGCATGTCAATTAAGGCTGGATCAGCGCATAATGCCATGCTAGAATGTGAACGATGGAAACCCAAAAAGAGCATAAGAACTTGGATTTAAGCGGCCTTCCGGACCAGGCTTCTCCAACTGTAGAAGCATTTGCGCAGGAGATCCTCGCCCGGGACTTTGACAATATCAACTCGATTGTTATTACCGGCAGTGTTGTGAGTCCCGATTATATGCCCGGCAGATCGGATATCAATTCCGTTGTTGTACTCAAGGAAATGAAGCTTCCTGTCCTCGACAGCCTGGCCTCTCTGGGCAAACGCTACGCAAAAAAAAGCGTCCGGGCGCCTCTGATCATGACCGCAAGCTACATCGAAAGATCGCTGGATGTCTTTCCGATAGAATTTTTCGATATCAAGCTGCTGCACAAAACCATCTACGGTCAGGATCTGTTCGTTGAACTTGTTCCTGATCGGGCTATGCTCAGGATACAGTGCGAACGCGATCTGAAAGCCAAACTCATTCATCTCAGGCAGGGTTATATATCATCTTTCGGCCGTAAAGCCGGCCTTGTCAGCATGCTGCTGCAGGCATTACCCGGGTTTTTCCCCCTTCTGAGGGCCATGCTCTACATAATGCATGATGAAGCGACTCCTCCGCTTTCCAGGGCCAAAGTTCTGGTCGAAACCCAGAAAGTGTTTGATATCTCCATGCACGGGCTGCTGGAAATACAGGGGTTTCGCTCCCAGAAGAAACCATCCATCTCCGATGATCTGGCGCACAGGCTCTTTACTGAAATGTACAGGATTACTGATGAACTTTCTCTCAAGATCGATGAGATCAATATCTAGCCTTGCTCTGGCGTTCCTGATCCTCTGCGTGCCGGGTTTTGTGCCCGCAGCCAGCCCGGGCGCATCCTATGTGGTTGACCAGGCAAATGTCATTGAGAACAGTGCCCGGCAGATGCTCTCCGGCCAGCTTCAGGAACTCGAGCAGAAAACCGGCGTGCAGATGATCGTATTGACGATTGACTCCACCGACGGTATTCCCATTGAGCAATATGCACTGGGCATGGCCGAAAAATGGCAGCTGGGACAAAAGGGCAAGGACAACGGGTTGCTCATGGTCGTGGCGGTTAAAGACAAACTCTACCGCATCGAAACCGGCTATGGATTGGAGTCCATTCTGCCCGACAGCCTGGCCGGCAGTATTGCCCGCGAGCATCTTGTACCCAGGTTCCGCCAGGGTGATTATACGGGCGGTATCATGGCTGCAGCCGCAGTAATCATGAATGTCATTGCGCAGGCCGAGGGAGTGGAACTCGCCGGCGTGCCCAAGCTTAACAGCGCTCAACCCCGATCGCACTCATCGCCTGTTGGTGGCCTGCTGTCATTTCTGATCCTCATATTCATATTCTCCTCATTGTTCCGGCGGGGGGGATCGCGCGGCTTGTTAGGAATGCTGCTTTTGGGCTCGCTTATGGGTGGCAGAAGGTCTTCAGGTTTCGGCAGCTTCGGCGGAGGCGGCTTCGGTTCTTTCGGTGGTGGTGGCGGAGGCGGCTTCGGCGGAGGTGGTGTGAGCGGTGGCTGGTAGGAGACATATTTGCATAATACATGCTATCAGGGAGGTTGTATGAAAAAAAATCTCTTGATCATGCTGGGAATTATCGTCGTCGTTATTCTATTGTTCGCGACTACATTAATCTCGCAGTACAACAAGGTTATCCGCATGAATGAAGCGGTAGATGCCCAGTGGGCCCAGGTGGAAAATCAGCTCAAGCGGCGCTTCGACCTGATTCCGAACCTGGTTGAAACCGTTAAAGGCTATGCCGCCCATGAAAAAGAGGTTTTTGAATTTATCGCCGAGGCCAGAACAGCCTACTTTTCGGCCAAGAGTGTCGGGGACAAGGCACGCACGGCAGGTGAACTCGAAGGCGCGCTTTCGAGGCTGCTGCTGCTGCAGGAACGCTATCCGGATCTGAAGGCCAATGAATCATTCCTGAAACTGCAGGACAGCCTGGAAGGGGCAGAAAACCGCATTGCTGTGGAACGCATGCGCTATAATGAAACGGTGCGGATGCTCAACAGCTATGTCAAATCATTCTGGGGCAGATTCTTTGCCGCCTGGGCCGGTGTCGAGAAAGCCCAGTATTTCGAGATTCCCGAGGCCCAGACAGAAACCCCCAAGGTCAAGTTCTAGGAATCACGATTTCACTTAAAAAACCTGAGGGAACCTGGAATGTCTCGCGCCCGTACAGGGCCCTGACCCTGGACCACGAAAGCATCGCCCTTCTGCGGGCGCGCGTTATGCCAACGTAGAGCAGGCGCCGTTCCTCCTCGATGTCAACGGCGGAATCCATAGAACGCGAATGCGGCAGCAGGCCTTCCTCGAGCCCCATGATAAAGACATGATCGAATTCGAGGCCCTTTGACATATGCAGAGTCATAACGCTGACCCTGTCTTCATCCTGGACCGTATCAATTTCAGATATCAGGGCCTTTTCTTCCAGGTATGCGGCCAGATCGGTCTGTCCCTCGCTGCTGGCAATCAGTTCGCTTATATTGGTCAGCCGGTCGTGTCCGTCAATTTCATTTTTGAGGGCTTCCTGGAGCCCGGAATGCTGCATGATAGCCCGGAACAGGTCAGCCACATCCATATAACCTGCCAGGGAGATAAGCCGTTTCATCACCTCGCTGAAGGCCTGTGCGCCACGGGCGCCGCTGCCCTTGACAATACCTTCTTCAAGGGCTTGGTCCAGCACGGACAGGGTTGGCAGAGACTGCGCTGCGGCATATGCCCGAAGCGTGGCCAGGGTCTTCAGACCGATACCGCGCGAGGGAGTGTTGATAATTCGCCCCAGGGCCTCTTCGTCTTCCGGGTGGGCGATCAGGCGCAGATAGGCCAGCACGTCCCTGATTTCCCGGCGCTCGTAAAACCGCATGCCGCCATAGACCGCATACGGGATCTGCCGTCTGACAAAGGTCTCTTCAATCACCCGGGACAAAGCGTTGATGCGATAGAATACCCCGATTTGACGAGGATTTACGCCTTCTTCGATCAGCCGCTCGATAGTATAGGCAACCCCCTGGGCTTCATTCTCATCGTTGGAAAACTCTTCGATCCAGACGTCTTCTCCCCCGGAGATGGTGGACCTGATCTTCTTGGGTGCCCGGTAGCGATTATTGGCGATCAGCGAAGATGCCGCTTCAAGGATTCTCTCGGTTGAACGGTAATTCCTCTCCAGGGTGATCACTTTTGCCTCGGGAAAATCGTCCTTGAAACGCAGGATATTACCGACCTCGGCCCCGCGCCAGCCATAGATCGACTGGTCGTCGTCTCCCACTACGCAGATGTTGCTTTCCTCTCCGACAAGCTGCATCAGCATGGTATACTGGGCCATGTTGGTATCCTGGTACTCGTCGACCAGGATGTAGCGGATCCTGGTGTTGTAGCGCTCGCGCATGCCCGGGACCTCCGAGAGTATCCTGCTGGGCAACAGCAGCAGGTCTCCGAAATCAAGAGCCCCGTATTCCTGTTTGCGCTTCTCATAGAGCTCGGCCACCGGTTCGGGATCGATGAGCAGTTCATGCGGAATATCTCCGATGCTCTGCATGGTGTCCTTGCCCAGGCTGATCAGCCAGGCAATACTGCTGTCGGTGCCCCGTTCCTTTTTCAAGTGCAGGTCCTTGATACATCTGCCGATCAGCGAGCGTTGATCGGCAGCATCATAAATGATAAACGAGCGCGGATAGCCCGCATGGTGGGCCTCGCGCCGGAGAAACCAGGCCCCGAAAGCATGGAACGTGCCGGCCCACACATTGACTGATTCCACACCCAGCAGATGTTTCAACCGCAGTTTCATCTCAGCCGCGGCCTTGTTGGTAAAGGTAAGGCACAGGATTTCGGCCGGGTTTATCCCGCTTTCGATCAGGTTGGCCACGCGGTGCACAATCACGCGGGTCTTGCCGGAACCGGCCCCGGCAAATATCAGCAGCGGGCCTTTGCTATGGTTTACCGCCCGGATCTGCTCCGGATTCAGTCCATCTATAATCTTCTTTGACATCTAGGCCTTCTTCGGGACAACCTTGTCGCCCTGGCTGTAGGGCTTGCGGATAAGTTCTCCGGCCCTCACGGCAAAGGGCAGTTTCACGGCAAAGACTTCATTGGGCCGGATATGTGTTTTGCGAGTTCCGCCTGCTTGAGCGTCTTTCAGCTCGAAGATCCGGCTTTTGCCCGCAGCTGCCAGCCATTCGAGCTGCATGCCTTCGATCAGGGGATTGCGGGCCTCCAGTATGGTCTTCTCTCCATTTGTTTCCAGCACCCTGGCCGCCAGGTGGTGGGTCTGGGTATAGCCCTTGAAATCGTAATTTGTGCCACTCGTATCAGGCAGAGAACTGAAGAAGCCGGTAAAATACCCGCGGTGGCTGGCTTTCATGAGTTCATCCAGCCATTCTTTTTGGACCTGAAACCCTTGAGGATCCTTCATCCAGGCATCGCGAGCCCGGCAATAGGCGCTTACGATCGTGGCCACGTACAGGGCGGTCTTGTTACGGCCTTCGATTTTCAGACCATCGACCCCCAATGCCATTACTTGGTCGAATACCGGCATCAGGCATAAATCCCTGGAATTGTAGAGGTACGTAAACCCGTCATCTTCGACCACCGGCAGGTATTCCCCGGCCCGGGTGCGCTCCACAAGCGCATATTCCCAGCGGCAGGGCTGGGTGCACCCGCCCTGGTTGGCATCCCGCGCGTTTAGGTAGTTGCTGATCAGGCACCTGCCCGAAATCGAGATGCACATACTGCCGTGCACAAATATTTCCAGCTCGATCTTTGTGTTTCCCCTTATGCTGGCAATCTCACCTCGCGAAAGCTCACGGGCCAGGATGACCCGCGATATACCCAGATCGTCCCAGGCATTGACTGCGGCGGAATTGACAGCATTGGCCTGCGTGCTCAAATGCAGCGGCATCCCCGGTGCAATGCTGCGCACCAGGCGCAATACACCCAGGTCCGAGACAATTATCGCATCGACATGATTTTCTGCCGCCAGGCGGATAATGTCCGGCATCTGCCGCAGCTGTTCATCGTGGGGATAGGTATTGAGTGTCAGGTAGACCTTGACCCCGCTTTCATGGGCCAGACCAAGCGCAGCCGGAAATTCATCAAAACTGAAATTTTTAGCACCGGAGCGTAGATTGGTCTCGCCGCGGATCCCCAGGTAGACTGCGTCCGCCCCATACAGACAGGCGGTCTCCAGGGCTTCCATGCTGCCGGCCGGGGCCAGAATTTCGGGCTTTTTCATAGCATGCTGCATATACCCCAAGAGCGTGTTCTCATACAAGGTGAAATCAGAAAAACAGCGCTGCCTGTGAGGTAAATATTCGGTGTATTTTCAAAAACACGATCGGTATGCACTGGCTCATCGATGATCCTCTGGACTCATGTAGAAGAAGGCATGCTCTGTCGTTTTCAATTACCTGCACATTTTCAAGTCAAAATGGTTCTCTGCCTTTTCGGATACCCCCGGCTTATTTGAAAACCTCCCGCATTGATTACCCCGCGTTTATGCAACACACGCCGCCGAGAAAAAAGACAAGATACACTTTCGTGAAAGGCTGGATCATATATAAACGGAAAACGACATGTTATCCAAGGCCAGACAAAATAATTTTAAACCGATATGCACGGGGCTCGAACCTTATCAAAAGAACAGACAGACTAGTATCAGATAATACCCTGTCTCACGGATTTAAAATCAAACTCTTCCTGCTATGCTCCTGAATCGCCTGGTCGCTGAACCACCAGTAGCGCTTTTCGCCTGACATGAAGGGACCCACCTGGTCGTCGCCGTGCGGGTCGAATACCCGCCCTGACACACCCCCCGGCAGAATGGCCAGGACCTTGTCATCATCCGCCAGATCAGCCACCATACGCAAGGAAGCAGAGGTCGTGACCTCGAATGGCCTGTCAAAAGAATAGATCGCGCGGTACAGCGTCTGGCCGGAGCCGCCCATGGGATGCGAGCCCGCGCCCAGCAGCCCTGCCCCGAAGCCGCTGCGTCTGATGGGGCTGACAAATGTCAGCCTATGGATTTTGCCCCAGCGCCACTTTTCAGGGTTCCTGCCGCAATACTCCTCCAATTGGGTCCTGGCCGCCAGGGCGGCCTGGTAGAACAGGTCGTCCCTGGTTTCGATGGTGTCCTGGGTGAGCACGTTGTCAAACCAGGCCGACGAGCCCTTGTGAACCATATCCAGCAGGCGCTCTTCCCAGAAATACCAGTCCTTCAGCATGGTTGTGGCAAGATCCTCGCCCAGTTCGTCGGCAAATACCAGCTGGGCAAAGTTGCGGTAGATTACCTGAAATACGGCCGGGGCCGCCAGATCCGGGTTATCGAAGTAGTCCCACTTCTCAAGAATCCGGGCCATGTCCATTGTGCCGGGGCGTGAGGCCAGAACTTCAGCTATAATCGGTGCGATCTGCCGGGCCAGAAGATTTTTGGTATCACGTTGGATGTGCCAGTGATCCTCCGGCGTGATTATATCTTTCGATTCGAGCAGTGCCTTAAGCCTGCGGTAGCGAAACGAGGGCGACATGTGGGATGAGTAATAGTAGGGATAATCCGAAGCCACGGTCATGTGGTTGCAGGTGCCGACCCAGCCCCTGGTTGGATTGTAGGACTGAGGCATATCGTCAAAGGGGATCCAGCCGTTCCAGTTGTCTTGTGTGTTTTTTACCACATACGGAATCGTGCCATTGCCCCGGGACCGGACCGGGAGTGTTCCCGAGGCCTGCCAGCCGATGTTGCCCTGGGTGTCGGCAAATACAAAATTGAGCATAATGACATTGAGCGCCCTGAGCGCATCGCGCACATCGTACACACTCCTGGCATGCAGGATCCTGTCAAGCCCGATGGCCGGCTCCATGGTCTCGAACGGCGCCCAGCGCATGCTGATAACCTTGTCGGTTTTCAGGCCCGGCAGAACATCAGAAATCACTGGCCCGCGCCGGGTGAGCCGGATGCTGATGTTCTGAGAGCGAAAACCTGCCTCGGCCTTTTTATCTTTTATTTTGATGGCCTCTTCAATAACCTCAAAGGGCCGTGACACATCTCCCTCGAGATAGCGGCCCGGATCTGCCGGGTCGATTGTCTCGACATAGAGGTCCTGCGCGTCTCCGTAGGCATTGGTCACGCCGAGGGCGATATGCGCGGTGCGTCCGATAACAATGCCGGGAACCCCGGGGATGCCCACCCCGACAAAGCGGGTATCCGGCGTGATGATCCCGATTGGATACCAGGGCCCGGGCAGCATGCTGACATTGAGATGCGGATCATTGGCGACAACCGGTTTGCCGCCCGGCGATGAAAGCGCGCCCACCGTCCAGTTATTACTGCCCAGTTGAAGGGGCCCGCTTGTCAGATACGCCGCGAGTTTTTTATCATGAGAAACGCCACAATTTTCTTTATCCAGGGGCACGGCCCATTTCTGTTCATATCCCGGGTCATCCGGGTTGATGTTCAATGGGAAAATTTCGCGGGCCTTTTCAATGCCGAGCTTTTCAATGAGCATGCCCGCTATGATCTCGGTTGTAAGATTGGCGGCCGAGTCCCAGCTCATCAGATACATGACGGCCAGTGATTCTTCAA
>JAFGIF010000261.1 GCA_016929755.1 Deltaproteobacteria bacterium
AGGGAGGGATCATGGGCTCAACAATTATCTTCGGCATAATTATTCTGGCCGGGTTTCTGCTCGGTGAACTTGCCGAGTGGCTCAAACTTCCCAAAATCACGGGCTATATAATCGCAGGAATCATACTGAAACCTGCCTTTACCTGGATTGATCCGGCCGGCCAAACTCCCGACAGTCGGATTATTACTGATATTGCGCTTTCATTCATTACCTTTTCAATCGGCGGCACCCTGCTTAAGAGCCGCATAAAAAAACTGGGCAAAACCATTGTATCGATCACATTTCTGGCGGCAGAGCTTCCATTCCTTTTTGTTTTTCTGGGACTGCTGCTGACTTGCCCGTTTTTTATCACCCAGGAGTGCTCTGCCTGGACAGTGACTCTGGTGCCGTTTGCCCTGTTAATGGGTGCGCTGGCATCACCGACCGACCCCACGGCACCCCTGGCTGTTGTCCACGAGTATGGGGCCAAAGGGGATGTCACAACAACTATCTTGGGCATCGCCGCCCTGGATGATGTGCTGGCAATCGTTAATTTCAGCATTGCCTTTGCGGTGGCCGAGGTTCTGCTGCAAAGCAGCACTGCTTCGACACTATCGCTTTTGATCCATCCGATATATGCAATCTTCGGTGCCCTGGTCCTGGGAATTGTTTTCGGGGTCGTGTTCAATTATATCACACCCCTGATGGGAAGAGAGACCGAGGGTGCGCTTATCGTGCTTATTCTGGGCATGCTGATCGTGTGCTTCGGCGTCGCCAGTCACTTCGACATGGAGGCTATGCTGTCCACTATGGCCATGGGTGCCATGGTGGTAAATTTCTGTCCGGCCCAGGAAAAGATCTTCCGGATGCTGGACCGTTACGTGGATGAATTCGTATTTGTGCTGTTTTTTACCCTGAGCGGGATGTTTCTGGACTTTTACGTGTTTTTTCAATCAATACTGCTTATAGCCTTTTACGTGCTGCTCAGGGCCGGGGGCAAGATTCTCGGTGTGAGCCTCGGTGCCCGCATAACCGGTGCCTCGGATGCCATCAGGAAATACACCGCCGGCGGTCTTTTGCCACAGGGGGGGATCGTAATCGGCATGGCCCTGCTTATCCGCGAGAATCCCGCCTTTGACGCTTTTTCAGGTGCGCTTATCGGTATTATTTTGGGCGCCACGGTGATACACGAACTGGCAGGCCCGGTGATTGCCAGGGTTTCCCTGCGCAAGGCCGGCGAAATCGAGCAACCTTTGCCTTCACATCCCGATCGAGGGACATAAATCAAAAATTCCTGCATTTTAGAAAAGAATTCTATTGATTGATCATAAATTTCGCATTACTTGTTATGTTTTTCTGATAGAGAAATAACGAACTCAACTTTTTCCTGAACACAAATGGCGGTTTCAATAGTTAGGATCTGATTTGTTTGTTCAAACGTATAATTTTCATTCCGTCCGGTATCGGTCGATAAAAGGGTTCCATGCATCATAATTTTCTGGAATGCTGTGATTTTGTGCAGAATAAACGAAAGCCTGCGTGTCTGTGGCTGGCCGGTAAACATGCCTTCTGCCGGTTCGATCAGGATTTTTATTTCGCACTCGTCTTGCGAACATTTAATCCTTTGAAATGAACATTTTTTTGACTGATAATTCAGGGTAGTGCCGTCATCCTCATACAGTGATGCCTCCCCGACAAAAGGCGGGTAGAAATGAACTTCGAGAACATTGAATCTGTGATTGTCGGGAATTGACTGGATCACAGGACCCAGGATGATCGGATATCCGCCGCGCGCAAAAAGCGGCAGATGATCGTTGCTCACTACTATATCGTGCCAGCCGGGACCCTGATATTGCGCGTCATCCCACCAGCTGTACCAGGTGCCCTGCGGGAAATAGACAGGCTGGTGATGGATATTCGATTCAAGGACAGGAGCCAGCATGAGCCTGTCCCCGAGCATGAGCTGCCGCCAGATATGCTTGGTTTCCTCATCATCCTGGAATTCGAGAATCAACGGTCTGATTACGGGAATGCCGCTATCGTACGCTTCCCGGGCAAACCGGTAAAAGTAGGGCAGAAGCTGCATGCGCAGGTTTACATGCCGACGGAAGTTTTCTTCACATTCCCGGTTGATGCCCCAGGGATTGCGTGAATTATCACCGGGCTTTGAGAAATAGCGCGCGATCGGGCTGAAGAGCGACCACTGGGAATACCTGCGATGCAGCTCGGCCGAGGGTTTCTTGTACAGTGCAAGCACATCCGCACCCCAGTAGGCAAAACCCAGCAGGCTCATGTTCAGCCCGCAGCGCATGGTGGCGGCGATGTGTTTGAAGGTCGGTGTCTGGTCACCCAGGAAGGTGGCAGGGTAGCGCTGGGTTCCGGCCCAGTTTGTGCGCGAGAATACCAGCGGGCGTTTGTTTGTGTGGTATTCCCGGCATTTCTCGAACAATGCCTTTGTATAGTAGAAACCGTAGATGTTGTGATATTCCTGCGGGTCAAGGCCGATATGTGAGGTGGCATCCTCGGGCAGGTATTCGCCGCCGTCATTCTTGAAGAAATACACGCCCTGGTCGAGCAGCGCTTTCTGGCGGTCGAACCACCAGTCCACCGCCGCCGGGTTGGTGAAATCGACTGCCCCGCCCCGGCCGAACCACCAGGTCACCCGCGGGTGGGCGAAATAGCCCTTCTTCATACCCTCGGTGTACATATCCTTGGCATAGTCCCTCGAAATAAGGGGCACCGCGTCCGGGTTGTTTTTTACATAGAGCCGCACCAGCATTTTGTACAGGGGATAGGTGTCGTTGTTAATGTACGGGGTGTAGATGAGCCCCAGCTTGATATTGTTTGTCTGCATTTCCCGGATCATGGCATCCGGATCGGGGAATACCGGGTTTCGCCATTTGAAATTGGAAAACCCCTCCTGCCAGTGATAGTCCAGGATAATGGCATCCAGCGGCATCTTTTTTGTGCGGTGATCGTGTATTCGTTTCAGTGTTTGTGGCTGATTTTCCACGGGATAAGCCGTGTTCCACAACCCGAAGCTCCACATGGGCAGCAATGGCGGCCTGCCGGTTAAAGATGTATATTCGGAAATTATTGTCTTTAACGACGGGGCGTGAATCACAATCAGGTCCAGGTGCCCGCCCGCAAATTTAAGTTTCAGTTTGCCCGGAGTGGTGTTTATTCCGGCCTCGCCCCGGTGCGAGTTGAGCACAAAAATCAGGTAGCCCTGATCGCTGAGAAAGACCGGAAAGGCCGAGTAGGTGTGTTTGTGCTGGGTAAATGCCGGGGATTCCTGATTGTGAATCGTGAGTCGGTCCTTGGTCCTGCGAAAGCCGTTGAACCATTCGCCGAAGCCGTAAAAACCTTCGCCCGGTCTGGTGTCGATTTCCAGGGTGGTGGCATATGCCCTGAATGAAAGAAAGGTGCGGGTGTGACTGGAGATTTGCATGGTATTGGCTGGTTCGTCAAAGGCAATATCAAGTTGGCCGTATGATGCTGTTTGGTCGCCTTTTTGGCTTCCGGCAATTTTTGCGTGGGGCAAGAGAACATCGTTGGTAAAGAGGGCTTCACTGAACGTGCCGTCTGTTGCAAATCTGATACGGGCGGCATGCTCGCTGATGAAATAGACTCTGGCCAGAGGATCTGTTCCTTTTGAAAATTGAGTATAATTCAAGCCATTCTCCACAGTACACGTGATGTTTCAGCTGCATTTGGTCAGCGTTGATTTTATCAGTGTAAAGAAAAACGGGTTTTTGTCAACCTGATACACCACCTACAAAATGAAACTTTACTGATAACGTCTGATTATGAAGGAAATCGTGGCTGAATTATTGGCTGGGATTTCTTGGTTTAGTATCGGGAGAGGTTATCGTATGCATAGCCTCTCCCGGAAAAATAGACTAAAAACAGTGTATACCTACTTGAAATCTCCATCCCACCAGAAAACTATAAAAGGGAATCAGATCTTCTCCACCCGGCACAACAGCGATTTTATGCCGGTAGCGCCTGTGATCGGGTCGAAGGCCTTGTGGTCGGTCAGGACGTTGCAGTTGCTCTTGGCAAACCCATGATAGAGGTGCACTACACGTTCATCGATTTCATCGGTAATATATGAACGGCAGGTAATACTGCCCCTGAGAGACGAAATCCGGACCATTTCGCTGTTGACAATCCCCAGCCCGGCCGCGGCTTTGGGATTGATTTCCAACAGGTTCTGCGGGTATTTTTTGTTGAGTGACGGGATGTTGCGCATCATCGAGTGAGTGTACATCTCCAGCTTGGAGCCCGCGATCAGGATCAGCGGGTAGATTTTTGCAAGTTCGGGCGTGGATATGGGGCTTTC
>JAFGIF010000039.1 GCA_016929755.1 Deltaproteobacteria bacterium
CAGGGCTGCCCTCAAGCATGCTCAAGTAGTTGCTTAACGCTTCCTGCACCAGCAAACCCATGGACCAGCCGTCTGAAATGATATGGTGCATGGTGATAAGAATTGCATGTTTTTCATTAGAAAGCTTAACCACATTTGTCCGCAAAAGCGGACCCGACTCCAGGTTGAAAGGCGTAATTTTTTCCTGTTTTATGATTTCTTGCAGAGTCTCTTCCTTGTTTTGATTATGTGAAAGGTCAAACATTGGAAAATCAAGCCGCACATCCTCGGCTATGAATTGTACCGGCATTTCATCGATAACACCAAAGGTTGTCCGCAATGTCTCGTGCCGGTCCACAACTGCCTGTAAAGCTTTTTGGAGTATATCGAGATCAATTTCAATATTTTCAAGAAGTACTGCTCCCGGTATATTATAGAAAGGGCTTTCCGGAATAACTTTATCCAGAAACCATAAACGTTTTTGTGCATGTGAAACATCATAGTATTCTTTCGTGGCAAGCGGTTTAATCGGTGGTAAGACAATACCTGAGCTTGCAGAAGTCATGGTTTCAACGGCAATTGCCAGAGATTCAATTGTCTGGTTCTCAAAAACTGCGCGCAGAGGCAGTTCGATCTCAAATTCCTCTCGAATTCTGGAGGCAACCTTTGTCGCTCTGAGAGAGTTTCCGCCGAGCTCAAAAAAGTTGTTATACTTGCCAACCTCATCGATTCCGATTACATCGCGCCATATATTCAGAAGACGCATCTCAACTTCATTGAGTGCTTCACCACGTTCATCGCAAGCACCTTCAAGCACGACAGAAGCATCTTCAACACTTATCATGGCACTGCTAGCGAAAACACCCTGCTCGAAAAGCTCTCTGAGTTTGAATCGCTTGACTTTCCCGCTGGGTGTACGCGGAATTTCTTCAGTGAGCACAATCAAGTCAAGCTTGATCCCTATGCCGGCAATCAGAGAACTGTTAATTCGCGACAGCATTGAAGCCAGAGCCTGCCTTGACTCCGTCCCCTTTATAAACAACACAATCTTTTCACTGTCAGTCCCGTAGTGCCTCAGCCCGGAAATGGCAAATTCTTTGAAGGCCATGCCCGGGACACGTTTGATATGATCTTCAATATCGTGCGCATACAGGTTCTGACCATTGACAAAAATGATGTCCTTGCGACGACCGGTAATCACGATCCTGCCATGCCGCATGAAACCCATGTCTCCGGTTCTCAACCAGTCGTCACAAAACAGATCTTTATTAGCCTCAGGGTTGCGGTAGTATCCCTGGACTACATGTGGCCCCTGGATCTGGATATGACCTATGACGTTTTCATGCACGAGTTGGTCATTATTATCTACAATCCTGATCTTCATTCCAGCCACCGGAGCGCCTACATCAACAAGCTCAATGCTGTTGACGTCTGTGTCTGAGGGCAGAATAATCTGATCCCGGGCAAATATATCCATATCCGCCTTATGGAAAATCGGCTCGGTAAACAAAGTGGATGCCGTAACCTGCAGTGAGGCCTCGGCCATACCATAAGCCATAAACATCGCCCGATTATCGAGACCGTACCGGCTGAATTTTTCAATAAATTCTCTGGTTATGGTCGGTGATATAGGCTCTGATCCGTTGAACAGAGCCTTGATGCAGGACAGATCTATGCCTTCGATCTCCTCATCACGCACTTGGGAAGTCAGCCATTGGGCCCCGAAATTAGGGCAAGGTACATGTGTGGCCCGGTATTTATCAATGAGTCGTAAAAATAGAGCTGGGTTCTGAATAAAGGTCTTGGGTTCAAGTTTCACCTGCTCCATACCGCCCAGTGTAGGCGCCAGATGAAAACCGATCAAACCCATATCATGAGAATATGGCATCCAGTTGACGATACGGATGTCATCAACCCTGATATCCATATGGGCTGAAATTCTGCTGCCGCTGAATATCAGCAGAGTGTCAAGAATCAGTTTGCCCGCTTTCGTATTATAAATACGATCTCCGAGAGCTGACCGAGATAAGGAGGTTACGGCTTTGCCGAATATCCCGAGATTTTTAGTCCTGTTCAGCTTGCGCCGGATAATGTCAATTCCGAAGCCGAAGGTTGGTCTGAAATCACTGCCGCGTACGTCAAGCACACAACGTGCCGAGGCATCAATAGAATTTATCAGGTTGCTGTGAGAAAGGATTACACCCTTTGGGTCTCCGGTAGAACCGGAAGAAAACTGAAGATAGGCAATATCATCAGCCTTGGATTTATGGTGGTTTTTATCGGGAGCATGGTCCAGAAGTTCCCCGGCATCTTTAAGTATCGCTTCCCCGAGACAACGATACATGCCATGATCCTGATCAGTCACAATACAGAAACGCTCCAGGATGCTGCAAACTTTTGTGATGCGCTCCATACCTTCACTGATTGGGTACCCTCCCGGTATAGGAAGCGGCACCGGAACAAATCCACCGAGCACAATCCCCCAAAATACTGCAAGAAAATATTGTGAATTTTCGATCTGCAGAATAACCTGATCGCCGG